>DATGXP010000330.1:0-6182 GCA_035298845.1 Chitinophagales bacterium | reverse complement strand
CCCGGCGGGGCCGACCGGTGCTGGTGCAACTGGTCCAACAGGGGTTACTGGTGTGGGCATTACAGGGCCTACAGGTGAAACAGGGCCCGCAGGACCAACGGGTGCTGCCGGTGCTATAGGTATAGGCACTACAGGGCCAACCGGTCCGACTGGTGTGGGTGTTACGGGTCCCACAGGGGCTGGAGTAACAGGACCTACGGGTGAAACTGGTGTTGCTGGCCCAACAGGTCCGGCAGGACCAACAGGCGTTGGTGTTACAGGACCTCAGGGTGTTACCGGTGTGGGCGTTACAGGTCCAACAGGTGAAACAGGCCCAGCAGGACCAACGGGTGCTGCCGGTGCTACTGGTGCAGGAATCACAGGGCCAACCGGTCCGACCGGTGTGGGTGTTACGGGTCCCACAGGGGCTGGCGTAACAGGACCTACGGGTGAAACTGGTGTTGCTGGCCCAACAGGGCCTGCAGGACCGACAGGTGTTGGTGTTACGGGGCCTACAGGGGTTACCGGTGTGGGCATTACAGGACCTACAGGTGAAACTGGCCCAGCTGGACCAACGGGTGCTGCCGGTGCTACAGGTATAGGCACTACAGGGCCAACCGGTCCGACTGGGGTTGGTGTAACAGGACCTACAGGAGTAGGTGTAACCGGACCTACGGGTGAAACTGGTGTTGCTGGTCCAACAGGTCCGGCAGGGCCGACCGGTGCTGGTGCAACTGGCCCTACAGGGGTTACTGGTGTCGGCATTACAGGACCTACAGGTGAAACAGGACCAGCTGGACCTACGGGTGCGGCGGGCGCTACTGGTGTAGGCGTTACAGGTCCAACTGGTATTGGTGCCACAGGACCTACGGGTGCTGCCGGGGCAACTGGTATAGGCATTACAGGACCTACAGGCCCCACGGGTGTAACCGGTGTAGGTGTAACAGGCCCAACCGGAGCCACTGGTTCTGCCGGACCTACCGGTACAGCCGGTGCCACAGGTATTACCGGCCCTACAGGGATAACAGGAGCCACGGGACCTACAGGGGTTATTACATATAAGGCAATAGGAACATCTGATATATCTATCGCCGCACCGTTAATAGGCGGCGGCACGTGGACGGATATGACACAAATGAGCCTGACTATAACGCCTGTAAATACCAACCTTAACCTGGAGTTTTCGGCCAGATGTACTTACTCAAACATAAACTACGATGAACACCGGGTGAAGTTCCGCATTGTTCAGGATGGTACCGTGATTAAAGAATTCCACTCGTACGGCAGTTTTACTTTTAATGGCACCGATCCCACTTCTATTACATATCCTTTAACTGCATCGGTTGGGGTGTCTACTACTATTAAAATACAATGGTTGGCAGAATCTGTAAGCAACCCTACGGTTAGCTTCTTCAATTATGCCGGTAGTTTAGATTATCTGTACCGCACACTAACAATAACAGATAAGCCGTAAATATCCGCACTATAAAAATACTATGATAAAAAATGGTTGGTGGCCTTATGCTGTAAACTCATAAACTTCGGATATTTAACCGCATTCTTTGAAGACTTAAGCCTGACTTCAATAAAATATGGACTCTCAGAATCCTGTTACTTTTATATGGAACTGTAGCACCGGGTAATGCTAAGTCTCCCAAGAGCAACTAACCTATTGGGCGGGTAAATGCCGCAGAACGTGATTAACTACCATCCGCACATCGCCGCCGTCATACTTTTCGCCAAAATGCGCCAATACGGCGCTCACGGTTTTTTCTTCATTCTGGTTCAGGAAAGCCTCGATGGGTTGTATAATATCTGCGGGCAGCACATCTTTAATTTCTACATCGCCGCTAAGCACCCACCGCGCCATGTGGCCCTTAATAGTAGATAAGGCCAGGCCACGCACCTCGGCAATCTCTTTTAGCGAAATGCCTTTGCGGTGCAGGTCAAGTGTATCCTGGTAAGTGCCGCCTTTCTCTTTTTTACCCGATGTAACCGAACTGGTAACCTGTGTAAGTTTATCGCGGGTGTATTTTATCTCACCGGTGTAAAGCTTTTCATCTAAAAACTGCGCAAAGTATAGTTGGTTGATTTTGTTCCACCACACATTTTGCATTTGCTGCACATGGTGCACATACTTTTTCACCTTGCTTTTGTAGGCCAGTTCCTGTATATGTGCATGCATGGGCTTTATCAGCTGCTCGAAAATATTCTCGGTAAAATATTCAATCGCTTTCTGGCAGCGCTCCTTCACGGGGCCTACATCTTCGCTATGCTCAAAGGCCGCAATCAACTGGTTAAGCTGGTTACCAAACTTACGCGATGTGCCATTGATAGTATCCAGACTCTGAAAAACATGCTCGTATAGTTTTACAGCAGCATCTTTGCCCGGTATTTCTTTGTCCATCAGCATAGCCTTCCATTCATCCATACCATCGGCCAACTTATTAAACGTAAACAGGCGCTTAAGCAAATAGTTAGCGTATTGTGTTTTTGCCTCGCCCAGCATCTGGTGTAGTTCGCCGCTGCTGTGGTGCGAATCGCTGAACTCTACTATGCGCATATCGCCATGCAGCGATTTCGGTGTTATCATGCTGTGCAGCACTATTCCATCCAGCGTGCGGCAGCGCGATAAGGCCACATACACCTGCCCCGCAGCAAACGATGCACCGGCATCTATAATTACATTATCAAACGTAAGACCCTGGCTTTTGTGAATGGTAATAGCCCACGCCAGCCGCAACGGATATTGGCTGAAAGTGCCGTTTACATCTTTATTTATTTTCTCGGTGCCGGCCTCTACAGTGTAGTTAATGTTCTCCCATGTTTCGCGGTGCAGTACATAGTCCTGTTTATTATCATTAAAGGTTACGGTGATGTCGTCGCCATCTATGGTTTTTACCACTGCCAGCTTACCGTTGTAGTACTTGCCCTCTTCGCTATCATTGCGAATAAACATAACCTGCGCGCCTTCTTTCAATTGCAGCACCCTGTCGCAGGGGTACATATTCTCGGGAAAATCACCTTCAACTTCGGCCTCGAACATATAAGTACGACCTATCAGTTTGCGCAGCTCATTTTCGTTTACACTATTAGCCTTATTGTTATGTGTAGCCAACAGCACATAGCCTTCTTCGGTGGGCTTAAAATCGGGCTTATACCTCTCCTGCAGCTTTTCATAATCGTACTCATCCATTTGCTGGTGGCGTACATTATTAAGCAGCGATACAAAATTGCGGTCGCTTTGGCGGTAGATAGTTTTTAATTCAATCTCAGCGGCCTCTATTTGCTGCCACACCAGCGAGTTGAAAAAGTAAGGCCCCTGATAATATTTGCTCAGTATCTTCCACTCATCATCTTTTATAACCGGTGGCAACTGGTGCATATCGCCTATCAGCATTACCTGCACATCGCCAAATGGCTGAGAATTGCGGCGCACGGTGCGCAGCACAAAATCTATAGCATCTATAATATCAGCCCGCACCATACTCACCTCGTCTATTATCAGCATATCCAGCTCCTGCAATACCTTCAGCTTATCTTTGCGGTATTTCATGTGCTCATCTACCAGGCGGCGGCGGTTGGTGGCCAGGTTAAGCTCTACAAAATCGTTGGTGGGAACAAAAGCCGTAAGCGGCAAGCCAAACATAGAGTGTATGGTAACCCCGCCTGCATTAATAGCTGCCACGCCTGTAGGCGCTACTACTACAAAATTCTTAGAAGTGCGCTGGGCAATCTGCCGCAGCAGGGTTGTTTTACCTGTGCCCGCTTTACCTGTAAGAAAAAAATGCCTGTGTGTATAAAGCGCAAACTGCTCGGCCAGCTCAAATTCGGGGTTCGTCATCAGCGCAAATGTATTTCAGTTTTTGATACCAAATCAAAAGAATAAGTTTGCACCGCAGTGAATTTAACAGAGAACATAAAGCTTGCCTTAAGGGCCATTCAATCCAATATTCTGCGTACTATACTTACGCTGTCTATCATCATGTTTGGTATTACCGCGCTTATAGGTATACTAACCGCTACCGAGGGCATTAAAACCAAAATGCTGAGCAGCTTTAGCGAGATGGGCGCTACTACCTTTTCGGTAACCAACGAAGGGACCGTAAAAAACACAGGCGGAAGCCGCAGGCGCCGTAAATCGGAAAATCCCCCTATTACCATTCAGCAGGCCAATGCGTTTAAGAAGAACTTTAAGTACCCGGCTACGGTGGCCATATCTAACATGGCCAATGATATTGCTATAGTTAAAAACGAATCGAAAAAGACCAACCCGAATGTAAAGGTGGTAGGTATAGATGAGAACTACCTGAAAGTAAGCGGGCAAAACATAGCCGAGGGGCGTAACTTTAGCAAAACAGAAATTGAGGGCGGCAGCGATGTGATATTGCTGGGGCGCGATGTGGTGGCCAAGATATTTGAGCCGTATGATACTATTATTGGCCGCCTGGTAAGTATAGGCAGCAAGAAGTTTAAAGTAACGGGCATATTAGCCAGCAAGGGAGCCAGCCAGATAGCCACCGATAACCAGGTAATGATACCGGTGCAAAATGCACGGTGGAGTTTCCCGGATAACTCTACATCTTACCTGTTGAATGTGATGGTGGGTAGTGCCGAAGAACTGGATATGGCTATAGACGAAGCTACCGGTGTACTGCGCGGGGTGCGCAACCTGCGCGTAAACGATGTGAATGACTTTGACATAGCAAAAAGCGAACGCCTGGCCGACCAGATACTTGACCAGATGTCGTATATTAAAATTGCCACCATTGTAATAGGCATACTTACCCTGATAGGCGCGGGTATAGGCCTGATGAATATTATGCTGGTGAGTGTAAACGAGCGCACCCGCGAGATAGGCATAAGCAAAGCATTAGGCGCCAACAAACAAACTATACGCATACAGTTTTTGACAGAGGCTATTGTTATCTGCCAGATAGGCGGCATATTGGGTATTATACTCGGTATTGGTATAGGCAACCTGGTGGGGGTGTTTCTTAAAACCGGTTTTATATTCCCGTATATGTGGGTTATTGGCGGCTGGGTATTTACATTTATAGTGGGCCTTGCAGCCGGTATCTACCCCGCCATTAAAGCCTCTGAAATGGATCCGGTAGAGGCTCTGAGGCACGAGTAAAATAACTGAGCTATGTCGGTGTACATTTCAGCTGTATTTTGAAAAGTGTACACCACCCCCTCTCTTAATCTACTGGCAATGAACAAATTACAAAAAGTTCGTGTACACCCATTGATTGTCAAAAGTGTACACTGAGCAAAATGGGCTTCGAAAAAATCCGGTAATGTCATTACCTGTTTTAGGTAATTTTTGCAACCATAAATAATTATGGCACCTCTATATCAGGAAGCATGTGCAAGCAATTTTGCTGTTTGAATAATTGCCAGAGAGATAAGCAAAACGCCTATCACACGATTAAGCAGATTTTTATTCAGCTTTAAACGCTCTATCAACTTTTTACCGGCTTCGGCATACATGTATAACACCGCGATAGTACCCAGCGAGCAGGCTATGCTAAACAGAGCAATTGAAACAGCCTCTTGCTTTAACCAGTTATCCTGCATTACATATACGCCCCACACCATCCAAAAGGGAATTTGCAGCGGATTGAAAATAGCCACAAGTATGCCTCGTTTTACTCCTGTTGGATTAGCCGATTCCTTCAAACTTTTATCTATATGTAATAGGCTCAACAAACCGAGCGATAGAAATATGCCTACTGCTGCCCAGTTGAGCACTAACAGCAAATGCTCCTGTTTCAATAACAATTGCATTCCGTAAAGACAGGCAAAGCAATAGATAAACTCCATAATTGCTGCAAACAACACAAACCATTGCCAGTGGCGCCGGTGACTGCTTACACTTAACTGCACTACCGTAAGGTTGATATTGCCGGGGGGCAAATAACCTACAAAGCCAAGCGCAAAAGCCAAAAGAAAAAGCATGAAAATTTATTCTGCTACTAAAAAAAATAAAAATACGGCATTGTTACATAAACATTTCACTTTCTACCGCTGGCAGCATGGTATTATTGCTATTTTAGAAATTAAAGAATGAATACAGTATGTCTAACATTAACCTGATAATAGAAGAAAGGGCCGCCAATATTGGCAAATTTATGGTGGGCCGGCTACTCCCCTTCCGGCAAAAGCGCATGGTAGGGCCGTTTATTTACATAGACCACATG
>DATGXP010000329.1:0-1681 GCA_035298845.1 Chitinophagales bacterium | reverse complement strand
GCTATTACTTTATGGGTTTTAAAAAACTCGATAGGCAAAAAAGGAATATCGGCCATCTGCCTTACGGTGGCAGGGTTACACTTTAGCAGGTCGCAATACTGCCGGTAGATGTCTACCTGGTAATACTGATATTTGAATACCTGTAAGGCAACAGCTTCAAAACCGGTATCGGTAACGTTAAAAATTGTATCTAATAACTGCTTCACTCAAAAAATTGTGGGTATAAAAATGCAATAAACAAGGCAATTTTGAGTTTATTTGATTCGATGCAAATCCGGTTACTGGTAGTTTTCTTAATTCTTGCTTCTGTATCGGCCTGTGTAAAGGCGCCGGAATATCCTATTGTGCCTGCTATTGAGTTTAAGTCGGTTACATCTTCGTCGCTTAAAAGCGGCATGCTGGATACGCTCATATTTTCGTTTACCGATGGCGATGGCGATATAAGCGTGCGCGCCAGCGATGCCGATACCTGCAACCAGTGCGGTCTTAAAACGGGCGACTCTACCTGCCTCCGTATGCGCGGGTTTAACGTGTTTTTGATAGATAGCCGCGACACCTGCGTAGGCACATACGCCTCGCCGGATGTAGAACCCGAAGGTAGCTACAAGGCTATAGCCGGCGAAATACAGGTAATAAGGGCGATCGACTCTAAAAAGTGTTTTATTGTTCCATCGCCGGGCTGCCCGCTCGATACTGTAGTCTACACCATCATTCTGCGCGACAGGGCGGGGCACTTTAGCAATGCCATAAAAACCACGCCTATACTGGTAGATGGCCAGTAGAAAGCGGCAGTGTAGTTTTCACTCTTCACATACCCCCATTTACCTGAACAACTATTAACAAGTAGCGGTAAAAAATTCTCTATTATTAGGTTTTAAACCCAGCAACAGTGCGTAAAAACGCAGTTACTTTAAAAGATGCCATTAACATGATGGTAAGGGAGTTCCGGCTAAATTCGGGGCTTAACGAATCGCGCATACGCGATAGCTGGCCGCTGGTAATGGGCAGCATGATAGCACGCCATACCGAGTCTATATCGCTGCGCAAGGGCAAGCTGTACCTTAAAATAAGTTCGGCAGCATTAAAACATGAATTAACTTACTCGAAGGATAAAATAAAGGAAGTGTTTAACAAAGAGCTGGGAGAAAACGTAATAACGGATGTATTGATATTCTAACGCTGTGGAATGAAATTGAAAATTAGCCTGCTATCCTGTTTTGTGTTGCTGATGTTTAGCGTTGTGTTTGCACAAACCACACCCGACACTATACCCTATAGGATTACCCAATACGAGTTGAAGAAAACACAAAAGGTGTCGGCGGTAGCCAAAAGCCTGAAGGTAGACCCGGCTACTATTGTTAAGTTAAATAAACTGAAAAGCACCGAGCAGGAGCTGCCAAAAGGCAGAAGGCTAAAGGTGCCGCAGTATGGCAAGGGCGTGGTATATATACCACCATCGGAAAGAAAGCCGGAGAAAGAGGTTGTAAAGAAAGAATCCGCCCCAAAAGCTAAATCAAAAGAAAAAAGCAAACCTGAAACCGTTATCATTATTGAAGATAAGCCCAGAGTACCTGTAGAGAAATCCACAACCACCAAACCTGAAAAGCAAAAAGCCCCTGCAAAAAAGGAAGAGGATAAACAGCCTAAAGAGAAGAAGGCAGCAGAAAAAAAACCAGCCGAT
>DATGXP010000328.1:0-1650 GCA_035298845.1 Chitinophagales bacterium | reverse complement strand
ATAGAGCATAGCGCGCACCGGCATAAGCTTCTAAACAAAAGTTTGAGTAATCTGATTACCCGATTTTGGTAAAATCCTTACCGCCCAAAATCCAGTCGGTATACACACCGAACGACAAGTCCATGTACACGACCTTATTATAAGGCCATCGCAACCAAATTATTGCAACAGGGCTCAGTGTACACATTTTCAAAAATGGGCATCGTGTACACCGAAATTCTAGTAAGCGGAGGCTCTGCCTAAAGACAAGTAGTCTTTGGCTACTACTAGTCACCTCAACTCACATTATACGACTTTCTTATCAGCAGAAAAACCTCCGGGGTTAAATCATCGAGGGTCCGCAGGTGGAAGTGGTTTTCGTATTTACCGGCATAGGCCTTGGCCGTTTTGGTTACCGGTGCCTCATTTATCGCTTTGGCAGAATATATTTTAATGTTCAGCTGGGTTTTGAGGGGTTTAATAATAAGGTAACCCTGGTTGCGGACAAATACAATACAGTTCTGGGTAGTACTGATTAACGTATCTTCCCAATCGGCTACCTCGGCCAGTATCTTATCAAACACATACATTAGCTCAGGGCTTTTGCCCTTAAACAAATCATCTATACTAACCCGCACACAGTTATGCCAGCGGCTCTGGCTCCGCAACTCGCGGTCGCAATCAGGACAAATCCAACTCATTTTCTTCCTTTCTATTTTATTATGCTATAGGTGTTAGACGCGCAGGTGCAATATACCTTATCCCCTTTCGATACTCTTTAACAAGAGTTTTTGAAAATTGTTCACCCGTTCTTTTAAATTAAGTTTCCGACTTATGAATGCGCCAAATATTCACAATTACATAACATTGAAAATGGCCTCATTTGCTGCTATTTGCTTCTCTTTGCAGCAGATAGATGAACATAACACATAATAAAAACACAACAACAGATTTCGACAACATTTTAGACAACAACGAAAAAATCCTCTGGTCCGACCGGCCACAGTTTATTCCTTACCTCCTCTCCGGATTTTTACAAGCCTCCTTCTTATTATTCTTCTTTGTAGTTTGGTGGATAAGCTGTCAATACGCTACAACAGAAAACGGAGAACCACCCGGAACCTTCTTTACCTACCTACCGCTTTTAATGTTACTATGGAGCGCATCAAGCAGGTTCTTTTCTTACTTTAAAACCAAGTATGCCTTTACCAATAAAGGTGTGCTTATATGCAGCGGCTTTATAAGCACCGAGGTTAAAAGTATAGATTACAGCAAGATACTGGAGATAGATGTAAACTTAACCTGGGCCGACAAACTATCAGGCACGGGCACCATCCGCTTTTACACCGGTAACACCGAAACCGATGAAGGTACTACCACCAAACTTTACGACAGCCTGGAAGCCATCGCCAATCCGTATGAGGCTTTAAAAGCTATGCGGGCAGCTATATCATAGCCATCATAAAAAAGAAAAGCACTGGAACAGCTAGCGGTAATGTCATTACCCAAAGCGGTAAAATCTTAAAACACCGAAAACGCCAGGGTATGCACAGAAAGTGCACAAAGGTATACACATGAATTTTGCATAATATATTTACTACCAGACACTTAAGTAAAAAAGGTATGCACAGGCATTTTGTGTGCATACCCTGCTTTTACCAAACTTATATT
>DATGXP010000327.1:0-3630 GCA_035298845.1 Chitinophagales bacterium | reverse complement strand
ACCGGCGGTATTGGTAACACAGGCCCCACAGGGCCTACCGGCGCACAAGGTGCCACCGGTGTAGGCATTACCGGCCCAACTGGTGTAGGTGTTGCTGGCCCAACTGGTCCGCAGGGCCCACAAGGAATTCAGGGTAACCAGGGGGCTCAAGGAGTACAGGGTGCACAAGGCCCGCAGGGAGCACAGGGTAACAACGGAGCAACCGGGCCTACTGGTCCGCAGGGGCCAACCGGGGCAGCTGGTGCTTTCCAGATTAAGGATTTTCAAACTGCCGCTTATTCAGGCGGTTATAACCAGAACTCGTTGTATACTGCGATATTGAGTGTTACGGTTAACGTTACTAACGTGAATGATAAGATTATGGTCTCTACGGGTGGTTATGCGCAACAATCTGGCAATAATGACCCTTGTACCAACTTTTATGTGAGCAATGCTACTGATGGAATAAACAGCGAAATCATCCATATAGGCCTGAACGGTGACGACAGCAATGCAGGAGGTACGGCATCTTTATTGGCAGGTAATTTTGTGGTAACGGCTACTTCTGTAGGAGTTAAAACAATTTCTTTTTATGTTTCGGAGTGTAACAACATAGATTCGCAGGTATTGAGTGCCCGCATTACTGCTACTGTTATAGGTAACTAAGCAATACCTACTATAAAACAACAAGCGCAACTCCACAAGGGTTGCGTTTGTTGTTTATGAAAGATGATGTCGGTATCCATTTTGCCCGTTTTTTGAAAACTGTATACCATGCCTGTTGTAATTGCATGACTATAAGTGCCTTGTAAAAAAAAGTGGATACAACGCCCCCCTTAAAAAGTGGATACCGACTTTTTAACCCTGGTAAGGGCTTTACCGTTTTAGGTAATGTGATTACCTAAAATTGGTAATGGTATTACCGTAACAGGATTAATTTTTTTCCGGTTTATAAAACAGATGGTGTACTGTGCGATAGCTAATACACGTGCCAACCACTGTTTGCTATTATTACAGCCGGAATAATAAAGTGAAATTTATAACCATTACTTTTATTTATGTTCATAGGAGGCTCTATGAGTTTAACGGACAAACGCGTAGACCGGATGTTGCAGCGCCGCAACATTACTGCTACGGCTATATACTACAGCCCCATTACTGCCTGGCTGGTTACGCTGCTGTTGTTTTTAATGTACTTTGGTTTGGCTTTATATCTTATACTAGTATCCGGTTATTACCTGTATATGGCTATCTATTTGATAGTCGGCTATCTGGTAGCCGCGCGTATGAACACCACCTTTGCAATTACCGATAACGAATTGATAGCTGTAAACCCAAATTTTCCGTTTAACCGTGTGGATGTTATAGCGCTAAGTGATATTGAGCACATAACTATTGATAGAACCAGACGAAGATGGCACTATGCCTTTTTTGTTTTCGGCGATAACTATCTGTTGATAAAAACCAAAACCAGCACGATGAAGTATTACTGCCCAGGTCTGGAGATGGATGCCTTTGACGAGAACTGGACAGAGCTCACTATAGAGGACCTGCATTATGCGCTCACTAAAAGGGGCGTGGGCGTAAGCTTTAATCTTGAGTAATTTGACCTTATGTCAACACTTAATTTTTTACCTAATATGAGTAAAAGTATTGCCTTGAAAAGCAGACAGTGTACACCTTATGATATGGATGAGTGTACACGGCGTTCTTATAAATTATTCAAAATAAGCGAGTTGCAAAAAGGTCTGGTGTACACTCTTCAAAAAAAGGGCTTGTGTGTACACCATTGGGTAACTGGTTAATGCTAAGCTGTAGGCGGTGGAGAATGCTTCCAGCGTTTGTGGCTCCATAGCCAATCGGCGGGGTGTTGGCGGATGTGGTCTTCGAGTATGCGGATGTACTTTTTAGTTACGCCATGTTCAGGTAATTCATTGGGGGTATCGGTTATTTTAATCAGCTCGGCCGTATACATACCCGGTTCGCCCTGCACAATTTTAGGATAGATAACCACGCAGTTGTGCATGCGGGCATAGCGCTCGGCACCGGTAAAGAAAGCTGTTTGGCGATTGAAGAAAGTATCCCAACAGGCGGTTTTTAAGTTAGAAGGCGATTGGTCGCTGATGAGAATGCTCATAGTCAGCTCCTTTGGCTGCATGGCAAAAAACTCTTTGCTATCGCGCTGCATTATAAGGTGCATGCCAAACTTGCCCCGCGATTTTTGTATCAGGCGGTTAAAGTAGGGGTTGCTTACCAGGCTTACTACAGCACATGTTTTATAGGGGTAAAAGAGGCTGGCCTTATAGCCGCCATACTCCCAGCTTGCTATGTGCCCTACCATCAGTACCACATGCCTGCCAGCAGTATAGCAATCGCTTATCATCTCCGGGTTCAAAATCTTAACCCGCTCCTGCACCTCGGGTGCGGTGATGGTAAAACACTTAATGGTTTCTACTATACGGTAGCCAAGATGGCGGTAGCTTTGTGCGGCAATCTTACTGCGCTCTTCTTCGGTCTTTTCGGGAAAAGCCTGCAGCAAATTTGCTTTAACCACCTTAGCGCGGTAGTGCACTACCTTATCCAGTATAAACGCAATGCCCTCTGCAATTGCATACAGTACCCGCGATGGCAGGTAGGAGAAAGCTAAGAGGATAGGAGCAAGCAGGTAATAACTAAGCATGTTATTTGGTGGCGTTATCTTTTTGTTTCTGTAGGTCGTTTTCGTTCAGCACCAATTCTCTTCTTGTTTTTCCCCCGCGGCCTATAATTTCAATTTTCATATTGCGGTTTCCTTTATTGCCACTAAACGAAATGCGGCCGAAATTTCTTCTGCCATAATCAAAGTGGTTTACGCGGTTACCGTTTTTATATGCGCCCAATAACCTGCGCGGCAGTGGTGGAAACGTAAGCGGAGAGCAGGTAAAGTCATACATAGGGTAGCCGTTCCACATACGCTTGCTTAACTCACTGTAATGCTTGTCGCCGGTTAAAAATACCACCCCTTTTATGTTGTTGGAGGCAATAAAATCAAGCAATTCGTTTCGCTCGTGCGGATAGTCGGCATACGACTCGCCAAAGTTATTATCGTTAATTACCTGTGTGCCTATGGCAATGAACTTAAAAGCAGCATCACTCATTAGCAGCTTATTCTTTAGCCATACCAGTTGAGTTTCGCCAAGAAAAGGGCCGGCAGTATCGCCCTCTACCCCGCGGTGAAACCGGCAATCGGTCATAAAGAAATCGGCATCGTAATAGCGGAAGTTAAAGTAGTTGCCGTTAAACTGAGGGTCTTTAGGATACGTATTTGGCCACATGCCTTTAAATACCATGAGCGATGAATCGCGCAGGCGGAAGTTGTTGCAACAGTTATCGGGGCCAAAATCGTGGTCGTCCCAAATAGCATAGTGCGGTTGCGAGGCAAGAAAATCGCGGTACTTTCTAAACGACTTGCGCACCCGCAGGTTGAGGTTAAACATGCCATTGTAGCTACTAAAGTCCTTCTTTAGATAATACACATCATCGCCCAGCCATACCATAAAATCGCTCTTCTTCTTTTTCATGCGGTAGAAGATCCAATCGGCTGCCCCCGGGAAAGCAATGCGCCCGATGCCCGGCATTTGCAGGGCGCAGGAGCCCAGTATGAAGTTGAAG
>DATGXP010000326.1:0-15156 GCA_035298845.1 Chitinophagales bacterium | reverse complement strand
TTAGCACCGATAAAAAGAATGCCGACGAGAAGTTTCTATTCAACTATGCCAACACGTACCTGATGCCCGAACTGCAACGGATACCGGGCATGGGTAGGGCTGAGGCCACCGGTAGCCGTGCATTTGCCATACGTGTATGGTTAAAGCCTGATAGAATGCGGGCTTATAATATATCGGCCGATGATGTGCTGAAAGCCATTGATGAGCAAAGTGTACTTGCCCGACCGGGGCGTGTGGGGCTTAGCTCGGGCAAAATGGCCCAGAGTCAGGAGTATGTATTTACCTACAAGGGCTGGTATAATAAGCCGGAACAATACAATGAGATTATAGTGCGGGCCAATGCCGAGGGTGAATTGCTGAAGCTAAAGGATATAGCCGAGGTAGAAGTGGGCAGCGAGTTTGTGGATATATACAGTAACAAAGACGGTTTACCTGCTGTGTCTATTGTATTGAAACAAAACCCCGGCAGTAATGCCAACACGGTAATAGCCGACGTAAAGGCAAAACTGGAAATATTAAAGAAGGACTTTCCACCGGGAATGGACTACGAAATAAATTACGATGTATCTAAATTCGTAAATGCGTCTATAGAGAAAGTACTTCATACACTGGTAGAAGCCTTTATACTGGTGGCACTGGTGGTGTTTATTTTCCTTGGCGATTTCAGGTCTACGCTTATACCTATTATAGCCGTACCGGTATCGCTTATTGGTGCCTTTATAAGCATGCAGTTTTTTGGTTTGAGCATAAACCTTATCACGCTGTTTGCATTGGTGTTGGCCATAGGTATTGTGGTAGATGATGCGATAGTAGTGGTAGAAGCCGTGCACGTAAAAATGGCCGAAGAGCATTTGTCGCCTTTCCAGGCGGTGAAGAAGGTGCTGGCAGAAATAAGTGGTGCCATTATAGCCATCACCCTGGTAATGACATCGGTGTTTGTGCCCGTAGCCTTTATGAGCGGGCCGGTGGGTGTGCTTTACCGTCAGTTCTCTATCACTATGGCCAGTGCCATTGTGCTTTCGGGTTTTGTAGCCTTAACGCTTACGCCGGTGCTGTGTGCCATGATATTGAAAAACACGCATGGCCAGCCTAAGAAGAAATCGCCGGTAGATAAATTTATAGATTGGTTTAACCGCACCTTTGAAAAAGTAACCGGTAAGTACACCAGTCTGCTTAGGCTGATTGTAAACCGCCGGATAGTTACCTGGGGCTTGCTGCTTGCCTTTGCCATAGGGGTAGTGGGTGTAAATAAAATTTTGCCAGCGGGCTTTATACCAAGCGAAGACCAGGGACAGATATACGCTATTATACAAACCCCTCCGGGCACTACGCTGGAGCGGACCAATGAAATATCGCTGAAGCTCCAACACATTGCCAAAAAGGTAGAAGGTGTGCAATCGGTTACGGCATTGGCTGGTTTCGAAATTTTGACAGAAGGTAGAGGTAGCAACGCCGGTACCTGTTTGATAAACCTGAAAGACTGGAGCGAGCGTAAGCACTCAGTAAAACAGGTTATTGAAGAACTTGAAGAACATACTAAAGACCTGCCGGCAACTATCGAATACTTTGAACCACCCGCGGTACCGGGCTATGGTACATCGGATGGTTTCTCGCTACGCTTGCTGGATAAGAGCAGCGATGTAGACTACCAGGAGTTTGACCGGGTGAATGCTGAGTTTTTAACGGCATTGAAAAAACGGAAAGAACTGAACGGCCTGTTTGCGTTCTACTCGGCCAAATACCCGCAGTATGAAATAACGGTAGATAATGCACTGGCTATGCAGAAGGGTGTAAGCATTGGCGATGCCATGGAGAACCTGAATATAATGCTGGGTAGTACCTACGACCAGGGTTTTATCCGGTTCAATAATTATTACAAAGTGTATACACAGGCCGGCCCTGAATACCGCCGGCTGCCATCAGATGTATTGAAGTTATTTATTAAGAATGACAAGGGCGAAATGGTGCCTTACTCAGCCTTTATGAAAATAACCAAAACGCAGGGGCCTAATGAAATATCGCGTTACAACCTGTATATATCATCGCTTATAAACGGAACACCGGCTCCGGGTTATTCATCAGGCGAGGCTATTAAAGCCATACAGGAAGTAGCCAAAGAATCATTGCCAAGGGGGTATGATATAGCCTGGGAGGGTCTATCGTATGATGAGGTGAAGCGTGGTAACGAGGCGCTATATATATTCCTGGTAGTTATACTATTTGTGTATCTGATTCTGGCCGCACAATATGAGAGTTTTGTATTGCCATTGGCGGTGTTGCTTTCATTGCCACCGGGCATCTTTGGTTCGTTCCTGTTATTAAAAATGCTGGGGCTGGCCAACGATGTGTATGCGCAGGTAGGTTTGATAATGCTTACCGGTCTGTTAGGTAAAAATGCGGTGCTTATAGTAGAGTTTGCGGTGCAGAAACACAGCCAGGGCGCTACCGTGCTGGAAGCCGCTATTGAAGGTGCACAAGCGCGTTTCCGCCCTATTTTAATGACCTCGTTTGCCTTTATTGCCGGCCTTATACCATTGGTAGTAGCTACCGGCCCCGGTGCGGTAGGTAACCACACCATAGGGGCATCGGCATTGGGCGGTATGTTACTGGGTACCATCTTCGGTGTGTTTATTGTGCCGGGCTTATATTTCATATTCGGCACTATACAATCGGGCAGAAAACTGATTAACGACCAGGAGTCGACCACGCTTACCGAGGAGTTTGTAGAGGCGCAGCAGGAAATTGCGCTTACCCGAACAGTAAGAAAAATAATATCTAATTTTTTAAAGCGGAACAATGAGAAATAGAGCACTGATAAAATATATGGCTATTGCCCTGGTGCTGAGTTTGGCATCTGGCTGCAAAATGTTTAAGGAGCCACTTCGTGTAGAAAACCGCAATGTGCCGGCAAGTTATAATGCATCGCTGGATACGGTAAACAGTGCACGTATAGTATGGCGCAACTACTTTACCGACCCTAACCTTGTGTCACTGATAGATACAGCCTTAAAGAACAACCAGGAGCTGAACATCACCATGCAGGAGATAAACATAGCCCGCAACGAAGTGAAAGCACGTCAGGGCGAGTATCTGCCCTTTGGTGGTTTGCAACTAGGCGCCGGCCCGGATAAAGCCGGTAAGCATACCTGGGATGGGCAATCGGAAGAGGCATGGAAGGCCAGTGGTGAGAAGCCGAAGTATGTGGGCGACTTTGCCATAAGCGCAGTGTTTAGCTGGGAGCTGGATATATGGGGAAAACTGCGCAATGCCAAGCGGGCGGCGGCAGCGCGCTACCTGGGTAGCATAGAGGGTAAAAACTTTATGGTGACTAACCTGGTAGGCGAAATAGCCAACAGCTACTACGAGTTATTGGCGCTGGATAACCAACTGGATATTATAAACCAGAACATTAAGATACAGCAGGATGCCTTGCAGATGACGCAACAGTTGAAAGATAATGCGAAGGAATCGCAGCTGGCAGTTAACCGGTTTCAGGCGCAGTTGCTTAACACGCAAAACCGCCAGTATGAAATACAACAGCAGATAGTAGAAACCGAGAACAAGATTAATTTTTTAACCGGTAGGTTTCCGCAGCGTGTGCAGCGCAACACGGCATCTTTCAACACGGTGGTGTTCGATTCTATTAAAGAAGGGATACCGGCGCAACTGTTAGAAAACCGCCCCGATATACGTCAGGCCGAACGCGAACTGGTGGCCAGCAAGCTGGATATAAAAGCAGCTAAGGCTGCATTTTTTCCTAATATAAAGCTGTCGGCCTCTATAGGTTTTCAGGCGTTTAACCCGGCGGTATGGTTTAATCCAACATCATTATTGTATAGTGTGTTTGGCGATATACTGGCGCCCATACTCAACCGCAATGCTAACGTAGCTGCTTATAAAAGCGCCCGCGCCAAACAGATACAGGCCGTGTACGGCTTTGAAAAGAAAGTGCTGAACGCACATGTAGAAGTAATGAACCAGTTATCGGGTATAGAGAAATATACTGCCAGCTACAACACCAAAGCCAGCGAGGTAGACATACTTACGCAGTCTATTACTGTGTCGGACAACCTCTTTAAATCGGCCCGTGCAGATTATATGGAGGTATTGCTTACACAGCGCGAAGCGCTGGAGTCGCGGATGGAGCTAATAGAGATAAAAAAGAAACAACTGGCTGCCGAGATAAACGTTTATAAGGCGCTGGGCGGTGGCTGGAGATAAAAAATGATGTAAACAAAGAGTTTAGAGTGTAGTATGCGCCGGTGGTTTTGCTAAAGAGGTAAGGGGCTTTAGTGAGCTACCGGCGTTTTTGCTTTTGTAGATTTACGTTGTTTTCCTTTTTTACGATGCAATTTCGTGTTTCGCTGCCAAATCTTTATTTAATTTAACCCCAATATGTTTAAACGGCTGTTGGGATTATACTTTATTTTGAGCTGTTCAAACCTGTTTGCTCAAAACAATTTTTTGCGCCATTATTCTATTAATGAGGGTCTGCCAAGTTCCGAGACATATATGGCAATGCAGGATAGGAAAGGTTATATCTGGATTGCTTCCGATTTGGGTGTAAGCCGCTTTGATGGGTATAACTTTACAGTATACACAACAGCCGAAGGCTTAACAGACAATACTGTTTTTAGTTTTCATGAAGACCCCAAAGGCCGAATCTGGTTTTACACTTTTTCAGGTCGGTTATGTTATTATTACAACGATACTATTTATGGTAAAGAACTGGAGCTAAATAACCAATTGCATGACTTGCTGAAGGGGCATTTGATTAGTTCCATAAAAGTTGATGCACATGATACTATCTTAATCGCCACCTTCAACGGGCTTTATAAAATTATTCCATCCTTAGAGAATGGGGCTACAACATGGAAAAAAATTGAGGTATTAGCGGATAAAGCAACCTTTTTACTTAAAGACGAATACATTACCTGCGAGGCACCTGTCTATCACGAAACATTACTTATAACACATAGTGGTAAATCTAAAAACGATTCATTGCTAACTCCGTGGCCTGCTATTTCAGTAATTCTTTTAAGGCGCTTACCCGATCAATCTTTGCTCTTGTTTTATGGCACTTTTACATGGAGGGTGTTTCCTAATGGTAGAATTGTAGAAGCAAAAAATCTGGATCAGGTGTTAGATGTGTACCATGAAAATGACAGCATGGTATGGATTAGCCAAAAGCGGCACGGTGTCCATCTTTTTAATGTGGATAGGCTTCAACAAGCGGAGAAAAGTTTTTTGGAGGAATTCAGCGTAACCAGCACTTTAAAAGATCACGAAAATGGATATTGGTTTACAACACTGGAAGATGGGGTGTTTTACCTGCCCACTACCAGATTTAACCACTTTCCACCGGTTACCGATTCCATGCTTTATAGCGAAAGCGCATTGTTTAGTATCGATACTGAGCGCATTTGGCTGGCTACGCGCCACAAGATTTTTGAAAGCAAAAAACAGGGGAAATTCAAGGAAGTATGCCCCGCATTGTTAAGTAAATTGCCTAAACCTAATAAACTGGTTTGGTGGAATGGGCTGAAACATTCAGACGGTACTACCTGGCTTTCTACGGCCGGGGGCGTAGCAATTCTGAATAAATCGGATGAATTGATTAAGTATCTTGATTTTGCGAAAGACACGACCATAGAGCCACATTCGCGCATGACCCAGGAAGACCGGGATATGAATGTCTGGTCTCTTAATTTATCCAATCTTACTAAAATTAACCACGCTGATCTTTCTATAGAAAAGCGGGTGCTTTTGCCAGCGCGGGCTGGCAAAATGGTTGTGGATACAAGTGGCAATGTAATTATAACAACTATTGAAGGGCTATATAGTTATGGCAAAGATTCACTTCATTACTGGGGACGCGATAATGAACTTTTTAAGCAACGCTTCACTGACCTAAAGCTATGCGATGGAAACCTGGTGGCCGCAACCAAAAGTGCAGGGTTGCTGATAGTTACGGGCGATAGTGTTTACCGGATTACTGTTAATAATGGATTAAGCACAAATATGTGTAGAAGTATTTGTGTTGATGGACCGGGTATGATATGGGTAGGTACTAATCGCGGCCTTAACGCAATATCATTTTCTTTCAATCCTTTTACAACCAGCATAAGGCAATATACTGTGGCCGATGGCTTGCTAAATAACGACATCGACCAGGTTGTAAAAAATGGCAGCATTGTTTGGGTTCGATATAAAAAAGGGATTACAGCTTTCGACCCGCTTGTGGCTACCAAAAACACCGTACCACCACCTGTGTATATCACCGGATTGACACTGAATAATAGCCCACATACTTTACAAGAACAAAGTGTTTTAGATTTTGGCAGTAGTATCGGGTTCAATTACACGGGATTAACCTACAAAGTTGCTGGCAAGCAAAACTACAAGTATAAACTGGAGGGTATTGATACCTCCTGGACATATAGTAACAGTACCTCCGTGCAGTTTTCACGCTTGCCACCCGGCAATTATATTTTCAAAGTTCTTTGTATTAACAATTCGGGATTAGAGAGTAGCCATCCGGCAATTTATCGTTTCACTATTCGGGCACCGTTTTATAAAAAGTGGTGGTTTAGTGTCATTGTTTTTTTATTGGCAAATGCCTTTGTAGTAATTATTGCTGTATTAGTAGTCCGTCGCATACGCCGGCGCGAGGAAGCAAAGACCGAAATGAACCGGCAGATTGCTAACCATGAGTTGCAGGCATTGCGGGCACAAATGAATCCGCATTTTATTTTCAATTGCCTTAATGCCATTCAGGATTTTATACTTAGGAACGATTCTTCCTCTGCACGCCGCTATTTATCAAGCTTTTCTAAGTTAATACGTAAAACACTCAATCATTCGCGGCGCCACGAAATAACCCTTGCCGAGGAAGCTGAGTTTGTAGAGCTTTATCTGGGTCTGGAAAAGATGCGATTTAATAACCGGTTTGATTACCATGTTAAGTTTCACAACAATATCAATCCTGAAAGCATATTAATTCCCTCAATGATAATACAGCCCTTTGTGGAAAATGCTGTTAAGCATGGTAAAATTGGAAGCATGGAAAAAATGGGCGAATTGAAAATAGATTTTTTCATTAAGGACGACGGCCTCGTTTGTGTTATAGATGATAATGGTATAGGAATACAAAAATCATTAAAGATGAAAAACCGACCGTCACATACGAACGAAACCCATGCCATGGATATAATGAACGACCGTATGCGGACAATGAGCGCCGTTAACCAAACCGGGATAAGTTATACAGTTGCCGACAAGGCGGAAATTTCTTCTTTGCAAACCGGGACTATTGCTCAGGTTTTTATACCCATTACGAAGTAGCCCTCGGAAAGACAAATCAGCACCCAAATATGCGCCGGTGGTTTTGCTAAAGAGGTAAGGGGCTATAGTGAGCTACCGGCGTTTTGCTTTTGTAGGTTTGCCTTCTTCCTTTTTCCACCAGCCCTGTGTATCGCCAATAATAAACAGCGAAGCTAAAATGGTAGTTACCTCTATAAGTAGTACAATAATAAACATGGGATATGTTTTTTAAATAAATACCGGCAACCGTTCCCGGAGAGTGCCGCGCCACTTGTTCTAAGCGGCGTAAATGGCAAAACTCCCGGAGCAGCTGCCGGTATAAGCTCAAAGAGTAACCCTTCAGAAACTCTATGTAATAAAGAACGTTAGTGCTGCAAATATACATTAGCCATGTAACGGCATTGTAAAGGCTGTAATATGGTTTTGGGAAATACTATACGATATTTTACCGGCAATAGCCGCTGCACAGCTTTGGCGGTTTTGCTGTAAGGTGTGACACACCAACGTTTGTTAACCGGGTATTTTTGCTCTTGCCTGCCCATACGCCGGACACATTACTATGAAGAAATTACTACTCAATTTTTTTGCTATACTACTTACTCTAATAGCCTCTGCACAAATACCGCAAGGCGTAAACTACCAGGCGGTTGTGCGCAACGCGGCAGGCCAGGCGCTGCCACCTAACACCAGCGTGGCATTACGTTTTAAAATACACGAAGGCAGTGCGGCCGGTGCTGTTGTGTTTGAGGAAGCCACAACAACTGCCACCAATCAGTTTGGTCTGGTAACACACGTTGTTGGTAGTGTAAGCAGTTTAGATAGCGTTAGCTGGGCCGGTGGTTCTAAGTATTTGCAGGTAGAGGCCGATGTAAATGGCGGTAGCAATTTTACCGATATGGGCACCACACAACTAATGAGTGTGCCTTATGCATTGTTTGCTGCAAATGCACCAAGCGGTGCCACCGGCGCAAAGGGACCTACGGGGTTAAATGGGCAAAATGGAAATACAGGGGCTACGGGGCCTACCGGTGCTGATGGGGCTACCGGTTCTGGCGGAGGAGCTACAGGACCTACAGGGCTAAATGGACTAAACGGTAATACAGGCCCCACCGGGCCTACTGATTGCAACGATTTTACACAGAAATGGTTATTTGCTGTGAATGATTAAATTCGCGCTTCATTTTAGAGAGGTGTCCGAGTGGTTGAAGGAGCACGCCTGGAAAGTGTGTAAACGTGAAAGCGTTTCGAGGGTTCGAATCCCTTCCTCTCTGCAAAAACAAAACACAAACAAAAAAGGGGAAGCATTTGCTTCCCCTTTTTTGTTTTAATAGTTTACAGATTACTGTTTCACCACCTTAATTACTGCTAAACGCTCGTTACCGCTCGCTATCACAACATTGTAAATGCCAACTGCAAAATCAGAGATATCGAAATAACCTGTGGTGGATGTCATGTTAAACTGCTTAACACGTTGGCCCAGCATATTTTCAATAATGACTTCTGTTTCGCCGGTGTAATCATGTTGTATTGTAAATGCGCCCGTGTTAGGATTTGGATACAGGTTAAACCTGTAGCTGGCAATATCTGCCACTCCATTGGGGTTAACATACACGCAAATGGTAGACACCGGACAGCCATTTAATGTAACCAGGCATTGGTACCCGCCCGGTTGCGTAGCCGTATAGCTTTGTGAGGTAGCGCCCTGTATCGGTTGGCCAGTGTTGCAGGTATACCATTGATAAGAGGCGCCTGCCTGCGTAGCAGTGCATACATTGCCATTTACTGTAGCATCTGAGCTAACAGTGGTTTCGGTAAGCGTAAGTGTTACAATGGTATCGCAACCTCCCGCCGACGGTACAGTGTCGGTATATACACCTGCATCGGTTAATACCTCGCCATAGAAGTTGTAGAAACCTGTAGGGCAGATACTTGCACTGATATTGCTTGTATTTAAAACTGATATAATGAGATTAAGGGTAATTATACTATCGCAGCCGTTTACCGTTGCAAGAGTATCGTAGTATGTGCCAGAAGCCGTAAGCAACTGACCGTTAAAATTGTAAGCCAGGCCGGAACAAACTGTCTGGTTAAGTGTGCTGCCCACCGCGGTGCCACTGGCTGTAACGGTTACTACAGCAGTGCAGGTGGATGTGTTGCCGTTTACATCGGTTACAGTAAGCGTAACGTTATTGGCACCCGTGTTAGCACATGTAAAGTCAGTAGGCGATACCGTTACAGTAGCAATGCCACAAGCATCGGTAGAGCCATTATTGATTTGAGATGCTGTAATACTGGCGGTGCCTGCCGCAGATAATGCCACACTTATGTTTTGGCAAATAGCCGTAGGCGCAGTAGTGTCTTCCACAGTTACAGTAGCCGTGCAGGTAGATGTGTTGCCGCTGGCATCTGTAACGGTTAAGGTTACTGTGTTGGTACCAATACTGCTGCAATCGAACGTGTTTGGCGATACGGCAAGAGAAGCTACACCGCAAAGGTCGGTGCTGCCATTATCTACCTGTGCGCCGGTTACAGTTACGCTACCGTTAGCGTCCAGCTGCACGGTAATGTTGCGGCAGCTGGCAACCGGTGCCGTAGTATCCTCTACAGTTACCGTTGCTGTGCAGGCAGATGAATTGCCGTTTACATCTGTAACCGTAAGTGTTACTGTATTAGCTCCCAGGTTGCTGCAATCAAATGATGTAATATCAATTGATGTAGCAGCTATGCCGCAGGCATCGGTAGAACCATTCTCAATTTGTGCAGCTGTAATAGTGGCATTGCCGTTGGCATCCAGTTGTACGGTAAGGCCCTGGCACGCAGCCACCGGTGCGATAGTGTCTGCCACAGTTACTGTAGCGCTGCAGGTAGAGGCATTGCCATTTATATCCGTTACTGTTAATGTTACCGTATGCGTTCCCACATCGCTGCAATCAAAATCAGTTATATCAATGCTGGTGGTAGCAATGCCACAGGCATCGGTAGAGCCGTTATTGATATCAGCAGCGGTAATGGTTGCATTGCCGGTTGCATCCAGTTGCACAGTTATGTTTTGGCAAACTGCTACCGGTGCCACTGTATCTTCTACTGTTACGATAGATGTGCAGGTAGAAACATTGCCGCTGTTATCGGTTACCGTTAAGGTTACCGTATTAGCACCAATATTATTGCAATCAAATGTATTTGGCGAAACTGTTACAGATGCAACACCACAAAGGTCGGTGCTGCCATTGTTAACCTGTGCGCCCGATATGGTTACACTGCCATTGGCATCCAGTTGAACAGTAATGTCCTGACAGATAGCAACCGGTGCAGTAGTATCCTCTACGGTTACGGTAGCTATACAACTCGACGTATTGCCATTAATATCGGTAAGCGTTAGGGTAACCGGGTTGGCGCCCACGTTGCTGCAATTAAAGGCCGATACATCTATAGCACTTGCACTGATACCGCAGGCATCAGAAGAGTTAGGGCTGGTTACATCCGCCGCTGTTATGGTAGCATTGCCATTGGCATCCAGTTGTACTGTTATATCGTGGCAAACAGTTACCGGTGCCACTGTATCCACCACCGTAACTGTGGCTGTGCAAACCGATGAATTACCGTTTATATCAGTAGCTGTTAAGGTTACGGTATTAGCACCTACACTCAAGCAATTAAATGTATTTGGTGTAACACTAAGGGTAACACTACCGCATGCATCTGTGCTGCCGTTGTCTATCTGTGCTGCTGTAATAGAGGCATTGCCCGTAGCATCTAAATGAACAGTAATAGCCTGGCAGGCAACTACCGGGGCTACCGTATCTTCCACCGTTACAATGGCGCTGCATGTAGATGAGTTGCCATTTACATCTGTAATAGTAAGTACTACAGTATTGGCACCTATATCGCTGCAGTCGAAGGCAGTAATATCCAGCGCTCTTGTGGCAATGCCGCATGCATCTGTGCTGCCGTTATCTATATCTGTTGCTGCAATGGTGGCATTGCCGGTGGCATCCAGCTGCACTGTTATGTTCTGGCATACAGCCACCGGGGCTATAGTATCTGCCACCGTAACTGTTGCGTTGCAGGTAGATGCGTTGCCATTTACATCAGTAACTGTAAGCACCACAGTATTTGCACCTATATCGCTGCAATCAAAGGCAGTAACATCCAGTACTCTTGTGGCAATACCACAGGCATCGGTGCTGCCATTGTCTATGTCGGCAGCGGTAATTGTTGCGTTGCCGTTTGCATCCAGCTGCACGGTTATGCCCTGACAGACGGCCACCGGTGCAATAGTATCCAGCACTGTAACTGTTGCGCTGCAGGTAGAAATGTTACCGTTTACATCCGTAACAGTAAGCACTACAGTATTGGCACCAATATCGTTGCAATCAAAAGTTGTAAGGTCCAGCGCCAGCGAAGCAATACTGCAAGCATCGGCTGAACCATTGTTAACCTCTGCCGCTGTAATAGTTGCATTGCCATTGGCATCTAAGTAAGTAGTTATGCTCTGGCAGGTAGCCACCGGCGCAATAGTATCTACCACTGTAACCGTTGCACCACAGGTAGATGTGTTGCCGTTTACATCGGCAACCGTTAAGGTTACTGTGTTAGCGCCTATGTTGGCGCAGGTAAAGCTTGTATTGCTAAGAGATAGCGAAGCGATACCGCAGGCATCTGCAGAGCCGTTGTTCACCTGCAATGCTGTAACTGCTGCGTTGCCATTGGCATCCAGGTAAGTAGTTATGTTCTGGCAGGTAGCTACGGGCTTTATTGTGTCTTCTACCGTAACCGTTGCGTTGCAGGTAGAAGTATTACCATTTACATCTGTCACCGTTAATGTTACGGTGTTGGCGCCTATGTTGGCACAGGTAAAGCTATTAGGCGATACCGATAGGCTAGCGTTGCTGCACACATCGGCGCTGCCGTTATCTACCTGCGCGGCAGTAATAGCTGCAGTACCGTTTGCGTCCAGTTGTACTGTTATGTTCTGGCAGGTGGCTACAGGGGCAATAGTATCTACCACTGTAACTGTTGCGCTGCAAGCAGATGCATTGCCATTCACATCGGTAACGGTAAGCACCACAGTATTGGCGCCTACATCATTGCAATCAAAAGCCGTAACATCCAGCAATAAAGTAGCAATGCCACAGGCATCGGTAGAGCCATTGTTAACCTGTGCCGCAGTAACGGTGGCGTTGCCGCTGGCATCTAAATAAGTAGTTATGTTCTGGCAGATGGCTACCGGGCGTATTGTATCTGCAATAGTTACTGTTGCGCTGCACGTAGATGTGTTACCGTTATTATCAGTTACCGTTAAGGCAACCGTGTTGGCTCCCACATTAGCGCAGGTAAAGCTTGTATTGCTAAGCGACAAGGAAGCAATACCACAGGCATCCGATGAGCCGTTGTTAACCTGCACGGCAGAGGCCGTAGCGGTTCCGGCCGCGTTCAGGTAGCTTGTTATGTTCTGGCAGTTGGCTACCGGGCGAATTGTATCTTCAATAGTAACCGTTGCATTGCAGGTAGATACATTGCCGTTGTTATCGGTTACGGTTAAAGTTACCGTATTGGCACCCACGTTAGCACATGTAAAACTGCTGGGGCTTACCGATAGGGTAGCGATACCACAGGCATCTGATGAGCCGTTATTAATTTGCGATGCAGTAATACTGGCTGTGCCGGCTGCATTGAGGTACCTTGTAACATTCTGGCAGTTGGCTGCCGGGCGTATAGTATCTGCTACTGTAACGGTAGCACTACAGGTAGATGAGTTTCCGTTTACATCGGCAACCGTTAGCGTTACTGTATTGGCCCCCACATTGGCGCATGTAAAGCTTGTATTGCTAAGCGATAGAGAGGCAATACCGCACGCATCCGATGAGCCGTTGTTAACTTGCACGGCAGAAGCCGTAGCGGTACCCGCCGCGTTCAGGTAGCTTGTTATGTTCTGGCAGTTGGCTACCGGGCGTATCGTATCCTCAATAGTAACTATTGCATTACAGCTAGATGTGTTGCCGTTGTTATCGGTTACGGTTAAAGTTACCGTATTGGCACCTACATTAGCGCAGGTAAAACTGGCAGGGCTTACCGATAAAGAAGCAATACCGCACGCATCGGTAGAGCCGTTATTTATCTGCACGGCAGATACCGAAGCTGTACCGGCTGTATTCAGATATCTTGTAATATTCTGGCAGTTGGCTACCGGGCGTATTGTATCTTCAATAGTAACCGTTGCATTGCAGGTAGAGGTGTTGCCGTTGTTATCGGTTACGGTTAAAGTTACCGTATTGGCACCCACATTAGCACAGGTAAAACTGCTGGGGCTTACCGATAGGGTAGCGATGCCACATGCATCTGACGAACCATTATTAACCTGCGATGCAGTAATGCTAACAGTACCTGCTGCATTCAGGTATCTTGTTATGTTCTGGCAGTTGGCTACCGGGCGTATTGTATCTTCAATAGTAACCGTTGCATTGCACGTAGATATGTTGCCGTTGTTATCAGTTACGGTTAAGGTAACTGTGTTGGCACCCACATTAGCGCAGGTAAAGCTTGAAGTGCTTACCGACAGGGTAGCAATGCCACAGGCATCTGATGAACCGTTATTAACCTGCGATGCAGTAATGGTAGCAGTACCGGCTGCATTCAGGTATCTTGTGATGTTCCGGCAGTTGGCTACCGGGCGTATTGTATCTGCTATAGTAATAGTAGCGCTGCAGGTAGATGAATTGCCGTTTACATCGGCAACCGTTAGGGTTACCGTATTGGCACCCACATTGGCGCATGTAAAGCTTGATGTGCTTAGCGAGAATGAACCAATACCACACGCATCGGTGGAACCGTTATTTACATCTATTGCAGGCACATTGGCCACACCCGCTGCATTCAGGTAGGCGGTTATATTCTGACAGTTAGCCACCGGCGCCACATTGTCAGATGATGCAACTGTAGCAGATGCTGTAGCTGTACAGCTGTTTGCATCGGTTACAGTTACTATATAAGTACCCGCTGAAAGGCTGCTGATATCTTCTGAAATGGCACCGTTGCTCCATTGGTAGGTATACGAAGGTGTTCCTCCACTTGCTGTTAAGTTGGCCGCACCGTCATTTCCGCTGCAAGAAGTACTTGTGGTAGAAGCTGATGCTGAAATGGCTGTGGGTTGTGTTATAGTAAATGTCTGGCTGGCTGTACATGCATTAGCATCGGTAACAGTGCAGGTCCAGGTTCCGGCAGTTAAGCCTGTTACGCTTACAGTGCCGTCTCCGGTAGGGTTACCGGGTGTCCAGTTGTATGTAAATCCACCCGCACCACCGGTAGGGGTGTTGATGCTTGCCGCACCGTTGTTTCCGCCAAAACATGAAACATTTGTTTGAGAGGCCGGGGTGACAACAATCGCTGTGGGTTGTGTTATAGTAAATGTTTGGGTAGCGGTACATGCATTGGCATCGGTAACAGTACACGTCCAGCTGCCGGCTGTTAAGCCCGTTACGCTTACTGTGCCATCTCCGGTAGGGTTACCGGGTGTCCAGTTGTATGTAAAGCCGCCGGCACCACCGGTTGGGGTATTGATACTGGCCGCACCGTTGCTTCCGCCAAAACATGAAATATTTGTTTGAGAGGCTGGCGTAACCACAATAGTCGATGGCTGGGTAACATTAAATGTTTGGGTAGCGGTACAGCTATTAGCATCGGTAACAGTGCAGGTCCAGGTGCCGGCTGTTAAGCCTGTTACGCTTACTGTGCCATCGCCGGTAGGGTTACCGGGTGTCCAGTTGTAAGTAAATCCACCGGCTCCACCGGTTGGTGTATTGATGCTGGCCGCACCGTTGCTGCCGCCAAAACATG
>DATGXP010000325.1:0-1997 GCA_035298845.1 Chitinophagales bacterium | reverse complement strand
AGTATACATAAAACCAATACTACTTTGCAAAAATGAATTTAAAGCTTCTTACTTCATCCGCTTACCCAACATTCAAAAAATAAACTCTGTAAGCAATTTCACCCAGATAGATTTGTTTCTGTTTTCAACCTTAAGCGAAGCAACTACAACCCTGCCAGCGGCATCGGTAATCCCGCTCTGGCGAAATACATTATCATTAAACTCTAACTACAGTCATTAATAAACTCATTTTTCATTCATTCGTAATATCACCCAACTTCAGTTGCTTTTATCCATAAACTATATCTGCCTTAACAACCACCGCACCGAAAACTCGGTTATGGTAAGTTGCCTCACCTCTGCCGTATCGGCGGTCAGTTCTGTTTTTATGGCTTCCAGTTCGGCCCTGCGGCTGTTGCGGTTGGCGGTATCGGTGTGCAGGTAGCGCATGTATAAGTTATTTATCCATGCATACGATTGGTAATAGCTACCCTGGTTGGCTTTTATCATGCGGCTTATGTTATTGCATTCGTTTACAGCAAGGTCGTGCTGCTTACGAATTATAAAGGCAATTAAATAAACCATACGGAGCGTAAGGTGCTGAGGTTCGGTAAGCTGCGCCGTAGGTGGCAAAGCCGCCAGTGCTTCATCGGCCTGGCCCAAAAACAGGTGGCAGTATACTTTGCCCACCAGTGTGGCTATATATTGTCGTCCGTTTTTAATTTCTTTTTCGTGCTCATTATAAAAAGCTATGCCCTCTTCATATTTTCCGGTGTTTACTTTGTTGCATACAAAATTCTGCAGCGTGGCAGGGGCAATATTCAGTTGGTAAGCCATGGCTATATCTATGCTTTCGCGCAGGCATTTATCCGCCTGCTCAAACTCGCTCACCAGTATATGCTCTTTAGCTATATTATTAAGCGATGCCAGCTGCGATTGAATTTTACCAAACTCGTTTGCATACGCATCGCTCCTTTCTATTTCGAGCATGCGCTGCATTACCTTTATGCGCTCGCCTCTTTTAGTTTGGTAGGCATGTTTTTTCAATATCAGGTATTCTTCCAGCAGATCCCCTTCGGCACCTTCGCTTAAATCAAGCAGGGTAAGCGGCGGGGTGCGCTTGTCAGTATCGTTATCCTCTACCACTCCGTTTATAGATGCCAGCGTACTATCCAAGTAGGCGGCGCGTGCCTCCATCTCTCTAAGCTGGTAGCGCCAGGCCCGCATTTGCTCTTTGCGCCAACTGGCCAGCATGTTTTTTTGCGCTGTTATATTTTCAGCTGTTTTAGGTAGGTTATATATCATCCACAGGCTTTTTAGCGCCTGCATTTGTGCCCCGTCATCCGGTTTAATATAGCCCTTAGCATTTTCTATAAACCGGTCAATTTCTGCACTAAAGGCATTGTTTATTTTCCGGTCGAAAAAACTGCGGCTTAGCCAGTAATTGTAGGTGCTTTTATGCTGTTTGATATACTCTTTAAAAGTACGGTCAATCAAAAAATCATACAGTACCTCATTCAGCAATCGCAACTCGTTGCGCAGCAAATAGCTTTTATCGGCTGTGTAATTTTTGTTGTAAATAATGCTGAACAGTTCATCATTGGCAGGGGTACTGCTAAGCTTGCGATACTTTTTAAGCTCCTTATATAACAGTTGCAGCGTTTTGCGCTTTTCGGTGGCAATAAGCTTATCCATTTCAGCAACTTCACGGTCGTTTAGTGCGCGCAATAGTTCCAGGGTTCTCATGCTGCAAAAGTAGTATTGTGTTTTACAGTTGTAAATTTAACAGCACCCCATGTTCATCACATTTTTATTCATCTATAATTCACACAAATAATTGATTTTAAATAAATTAAATAAAAAAAATTACTTAATAAGGCACATGTATAAAAAGCAAATTTCATCACAAGTTGTGATATTTCGCTTTTCGGGCTGATGGGTGCGCCCATAGATTTGTCGGCATAAACAACAACCCCGGTATGAGAAAAATGGCTATTAAAACCACCCTGCTTTTCGCA
>DATGXP010000324.1:0-3133 GCA_035298845.1 Chitinophagales bacterium | reverse complement strand
ATACCGGCCTTCCTTATTGTTTGCCTTATTACCTACATTACCTACCTGGGTATCAAAGAGTCGAAAAACTCGGCTAACTGGATGGTGGGGTTAAAACTGGCAGTGATAGTACTGGTAATTGTGGTGGGTTCTTTCTATATCCAACCCGAAAACTGGAACCCGTTTTTACCTAACGGAGTTGGTGGTATTTTAAAAGGAACTGCGGCTGTGTTCTTCGCTTACATAGGTTTCGATGCTATATCTACCACGGCCGAAGAGTGCAAGAATCCGCAGCGCGATCTTCCACGGGGTATGATATTCTCGCTCATTATCTGCACCGTTATATATGTGCTGATAGCCCTGGTGCTTACGGGCATGGTAAACTACAGCAAGCTGGATGTAGGTGACCCGTTGGCTTTTGTTTTTCAGCAGCTAAACCTTAATTGGATTGCCGGTATAGTAGCTGTTAGCGCTGTAATAGCCACAGCCAGTGTACTACTGGTATTTCAAATAGGCCAGCCCCGTATCTGGATGGCTATGAGCCGTGATGGACTTTTGCCAAAGGTATTTTCTAAAATTCATCCGGTTTACCGCACGCCGTCGTTCAGCACAATCCTTACCGGTGTGGTGGTAGCTGTGCCTGCTTTATTCTTAAACATGAACGTAGTTATAGACCTTACCAGCGTGGGTACCCTGTTTGCTTTTGTGCTGGTGTGCGGCGGTGTATTGCGTATGAGTTTATACGATAATCCACCTCAAAGTAAATTCAAAGTGCCATTTATCGGTTCACGCATTATTATGCCGGTGCTGTTTATTGTAGGTGGTGCATTGCTATGGATATACAATAGGGAAGGAGTCATGAATTTCTTCTCACTGCAGGATGGCGCCACCTGGGATGTTATCCGCACCAAAGTGCCTTACGCGGCTTTCTTTATTTTAACGCTGCTGGTTACCATTGGCAGTGTATGGAAAAACTTCTCTCTGATACCGGTATTGGGTATGCTGGCCTGCAGTTACCTGCTTTGCGAGTCGGGCGTAAGTAATTGGGAACGTTTTTTGCTTTGGTTATTGGTAGGCTTTGTAGTGTATTTTGCCTACGGATACCGCCACAGTAAACTGGCAACTAAAGATTAGTTTGATGATGGATGTACTGAAGAAGGTTTTATCTCTTATTGTTTGTGCCTTGCTGACCTGTAGTGTGGCAACTGCCCAGGACTCCCTCTCTACCGAAGTGGTTTCTATCAAAGCCGGTTTCCCGGCTGACCTTGACTCTATAAAGGTGGATTCTTTTTTTCGTCAGCATGGTATAGACCTGGCACTAGCCGAGCGCCCCGAAGTGTATTACGAGATTTACCGCTGGTACAAAACCTGCTACCGCTATGGGGGCAACACCAATAAGGGTATCGATTGTTCGCACTTTGTAAACATGCTTTATGAAAAGTACTATGGCCGCCGCTTAAGCAGCAGTTCGGGTTCAATCTGCACACAATGCAGGCTGATGAAGGGCGGCTACGAAAAAGCAAAAGAGGGCGACCTGGTGTTTTTTGCTATAAAAAAGAAGCGTGTATCGCATGTAGCTATCTACCTTCAAAATGGCAAGTTTGCCCATGCCACTACCCAGGCCGGTGTTATCATCAGCGATAAAGATGAACCCTATTACAAGCGCCATTTTTATCGGGTTGGCCGGGCGGAGGAATAGTTTATAAAAAGCCAAACACAACTGGCGCAATATCGGCTACCATTTGCGTTAATATTGGTAGTTTTTTTATTGGCGGTATAACTTATGTTTGCGCCGCGTAAAATAAGAGCATGAAGAAAGGTATTATCAGTATTGCAGCACTCGCATTAATAGGTTTATTTATCACGTGGGGTTCATCTTGCACCACCGGTGGCAACCCATATCCTACCATAGCGTTTAGGGTTAAAACCGATTCGGTAACTACCGAATCTCAGTTTCGTTCTATACCTCGCGATTCTATATATACCTTAATTATCAATGCCTCTAAAACAGGCCCAGATGGCATACTGAAAGATTTTAAAATAAGCCGCAGCATCAATGGCGGGCCCGATAGCGTGTTGCAGGAGGCGGTTATCAATACTGTTTACTTTGCCCAGTTTTATTCTTACCAGGCCGGCGATTCGGGTGATGTAGAGCAATACACTTTTACAGTAGGCAATGCCGAAGGCTTAAAAACCAGCATTCAATTTACCGGTACGGTTAGGTAGCTAGTAGTTCCTTAAGAAGATAAAGAGTCATTTTGTATTAACGACCTTTGGTGTAGGCTGCTTTGTTTATTCTTCTTCCTGTTCCCTTTTCTGCATCTCGGGGTCTACAATAATATTGCTCGGCTCTACCGATTCAATATTCATTTTAGAGGATACCACCCGGAAGGTAGTGCGGCGGTTTTTCTGATGTTCTTCTTCGCTACACTTAATATTGTTACCACAGTTATTTACCAGTTTGGTTTCTCCATAGCCTTTAGCCTGTAACGTTTCAGCCGGTACTCCTTTGCTTATCAAATAGTCTACGGCACTTTGTGCACGCGCCTGCGATAGCTTTAAGTTATAAGCGTCGCTACCGCGGCTATCGGTATGTGAGCCAAGCTCAATTTTAAGGTCCGGGTTTTCCTTAAAGAAGATAGTGATAGAGTCCAGTACCAGTTTTGATTCAGGGCGCAACGTGGCCTTATCATAATCGTAGTAGATGTTAGGTATCACGAGCATCTTCTCCGGAAATATTTTCTCCAGTTCTATCTGTACATACACACGGATGATGGAAGAATCCTGGTTACGGAGGCCTTTGGTGGTGGTAAACGCATTGTTGCTGAAGTAGTCGTTTTTGCCGGCGGTTACTTTATAAGCAGTTTCAGCATCCAGTTTGAAAACAAAATTGCCGCCTGTATCACTGGCTGTGGTGGCTATTACTTTATCATCCGGTGTTTTTAATTCTACTCTCGCCTTTGGAAGTGGTTTTAATCCCAGCACCTGGCTTTCGGGGTTAGCCGGGTCGGCGTAGTTTTTTTCTACCACCTTACCGCGCAATACAAACAGGTTAATCCATTTCTCTTCTATCTTGTAAATATCATCGCCACCTTTTCCGCCTGCCCGGTTGGATGATACATAAGCTGCAAACAGTACAGTATCCTCTCCATTA
>DATGXP010000323.1:0-1904 GCA_035298845.1 Chitinophagales bacterium | reverse complement strand
ACGCGGGTTTAGCGACGAATACGGATCCTGAAAAATTATCTGCATGTGCTCGCGAACATCTTTCATCTCTTTTTGGCCTAGCGTAAGCAGGTTTCTGCCCTCAAAAATAACTTCGCCGCCATGGGCAGGCACCAGGCGCAGAATAGTGCGGCCCAGTGTGGTTTTGCCACAGCCCGACTCACCTACCAGCCCCAGGGTTTCGCCCTCGTGCACATCAAACGTTACATCATCTACCGCCTTAACGTAATCGGTAGTTTTGCCGAAGAAATTTTTAGCAGTAGGAAACCATGTTTTCAATCCTTTAATCTGTAGAATAGGTTTGGCAGCAAATACTTTATCGCGGCGTGCCTGCGTAGTGGCATCAGATACTACCACTGCGTTAATGGCGTCCTGCACCGAGGTATGTTTTTCTATGATAGTTCCATCGGGCTTTTCTTCCATAAAGTCAACTACCGTGGGTAGCTTACTCAGACGCTTGCCCAGTGGCGGGCGACAAGCCAGCAAACTACGGGTGTAAGGGTGCTGCGGGTTGCCGAAAATCTCCAGCACGGTACCCTGCTCTACTATCTTGCCTTTATACATTACCAATACGCGGTCGGCTATCTCGGCTATTACACCCAAATCGTGGGTGATGAACATGATAGAGCTGTCAATCTCTTTTTTCAGGTCGGCCATCAGGTCGAGGATGGTAGCCTGCACGGTTACGTCCAATGCTGTTGTTGGCTCATCGGCTATCAGCACGCTTGGGTTGCAGCTCATAGCCATGGCTATCATTACACGCTGTTTCTGTCCGCCGGATAACTGGTGCGGGTAGGCATCCAGTATACGCTGCGGGTTAGGCAGTTTTACCTTTTCAAACATCTTCAGCGTAATCTCCTGTGCCTGTTGCTTGGTTACTTTCTGGTGCAGCACAATCGCCTCTACTACCTGGTCGCCGCAGGTAAACACGGGGTTAAGCGAGGTCATAGGCTCCTGAAAAATCATCGATATTTCATTGCCGCGGAACTTGCGCATTTCCTCCTCCGTTATCTTGGTAAGGTCTATTACAGTACCGTCTTTCTGGTGAAAGTTTATCTGGCCACTGGCTATTCGGCCCGGTGGGTTAGGTATCAAGCGCATTACCGATAGCGAGGTAACCGATTTACCTGAGCCTGACTCGCCCACTATACCAATGGTTTCTCCACGGTGGAGGGTAAACGAAATATCGTTCACTGCCTTTACAATACCATCATCTGTTTTAAACTCGGTTACAAGGTTTTTTACCTCCAGTAGTATTTTTCTTTCGCTCATGTTATTTTATCTGTTTGTGGTGTTTTTGCCGGTTGACAGTAGTGCCCACAATAGCGGCTAAAAGTATCATTTTATGGTTTGTTTGCAAAAGGGGGTGTTAACAAGTCTGTATTTAGGGATCAGCGGATTTTGGTTAATACCAAACCATTGTCCATACCGTATTTACCAAGGTTTTCTGTAACCATTTCGATATTAAACTTCTCACCGTTAACCTTAAGAATAATTGATAGCGAACCGGCAGAGGTATTTTCTGCACTCCAGTCCAAAGAAAAGTTGTATTCTACACTATTGTTTAACAATGGTTCAGTTATGTAGTACAGTAATTGATCATCCAGTGTTTCATCAAGATTATCTGCTCCGTTATAGCCATACAAAACGTTTAGGGGGAAAGTAAAAGAATATACCTCTTCATTAGGAATGTTTGTGGATACAAGTGTGGTATAGTCTTTTCGCTCCATTGTTTTGTGAATTTATAATTTCGCCCTGCAATAAAGAAAACAATGAGCGACTACCTAATTAAAAACGCCCGTGTAATTAACGAGGGCAAAATTTCATCGCAGGATGTTTTAATCCGCGGACAGCGCATAGAGCGCATAGATTCTAACTTTGATGTA
>DATGXP010000322.1:0-4537 GCA_035298845.1 Chitinophagales bacterium | reverse complement strand
ATAACCCTACCAACGTAACCTATGTATGGAGTACTAACGCTACTACTGGTTCTATCAGTGGTTTGGCAGCGGGTACCTACTCAGTTACCGCTACCAACCCAGCAGGTTGCACTGCTACAGCATCGGCTGTTGTAAGTAATGTAGCTTCTAATATTTCGGTAACCTTTACTACTAACCAGGCGGCCTGTAACCAATCTAATGGTAGTGCTACGGCGGCAGTAACCGGTGGTTCTGCACCCTATACTTACAGCTGGAGCACAGGTTCTATAACTAACACAATAGCTAATGTAGCAGCAGGGGGCTATGCCCTTACTGTGACCGATAATACGGGTTGCTCGGTGCTTGGCACGGCTACTATTAGCAATAGCGGTGCGCCTACGGTTACCGCTACAGCTACTGCACCTACCTGTTTTGGCGGCAGCAACGGCAGTGCCACGGCAAGTGCCTCAGGCGGTTCGCAACCGTATACGTACAACTGGAGCGGTGGCGGTACCGGTACAACTATATCAGGCCTTACTGCGGGTACATACACTGTGAGTGTTAATGATAATGCACAATGTGTAGCCGTGCAATCGGTAACAATTACTAACCCTGCAGCTATCAACGTTACTGTTAACACAACTAATGCAATTTGCGGTCAGCAGAACGGTTCGGCGGTAGCTGTGGCTACCAATGGTACCGGCACTTACACTTATTTCTGGAGCAATGGCTCTACCATAGTTAGCAATAACGACCTGGCAGCCGGTTCATATAGTGTAACTGTTACAGATGGCAACAGCTGTACCGGAACGGCTACTGCCCAGGTAGGAGCGTCTGCATCACCATCTTCGGTGTTAAACCCAATTAACGGTACTTGTCAGATTGCGCCCCAAATAAATACAACAGTTGTTGGAGGGACCCAACCTTACAGTTATGAGTGGAGCAACGGCGCTACCACACAAAACCTTCAGGGCATTTCAGCGGGTACCTACACACTTACTGTTACTGATGGTAACGGATGTAAGGACGTTACAAGCACAACTGTAACCGATAATTCTTCGGTGAACGTAACCTTTACCACTCAAAATCCTACAGTAGGCAATAGCAACGGTTCAGTAACTGCTAACCCTACGGGAGGTTCATTACCTTATACATTTAATTGGAGCAATGGAGGCAATACAGCTACTATGTCTAACCTGGCAGCGGGTACTTATACAGTAACTATAACCGATGCCACGGGTTGTGTAAAGGTATCGGATGTACTACTTGAAAGCCCTAACGGTGTGAATGATGTTTTGGACATAAACTTTGTAAAGGTGTTCCCTAACCCGGCTAACGAGCTTTGCAATATACAGGTAGAGCTTGGCCAGGCGCAGAATATTGAAATGAAGATGCTAAACAATGTAGGGCAAATAGTATGGCTTAAAACCCGTGCAGCATTTAGCACCGGTATAGAAACCGTGGATATAAGCAGATTATCTGCCGGTGTTTATATCGTTCAGATTTCTGGTAACAGCAATGTGAAAACTGTAAAATTTGTAAAAGAGTAAACGCTTAAGGCTTTTATTAGAAACAGCCTGCCCATTTGGGCAGGCTGTTTCATTTATACTGTATTTAGTGAGGCTGTATTATGGGAGCATCTTTGCCCGGGTCGTGTGCAGGTATCTCCTTGTCGGGGTCCGAAAAGGGTTTTTCTTTACCTGGCACCGTAGGTTGTTCTTTGTTTGGTTCTGTTATAGGTTTTTCGCGCTGCGGCTCGGTGATCGGCTTTTCTTTATCAGGCTCTTTTACGGGCTGCACAGGCTTTTCTCCTGGTTGATTATGCTCAGTTGCAACAAAATGATTGAATAAGATTGTAGTGTTCATGATTTCTGTTTTTTATGGTGAGGCAATAAAAAGATGAATGCGGTTACCAGGTGATACTGTAATGGTATCGCATTACATAACATTGACTAAAAACATGCCACTTAAAACGAGGCCTGTTGATTAGGCTGATTAAGACTTTCTGCCCCTCTTGGCTTTCTTGCCTTAAACCATACGCGTTTGATTTTTTTGAAAGCCGGTACCGGATCATGTTTATCCCTTTTATCGAAACCTTGCAGTAAGGTTTGCTCCATATCTTTAGCTACATGCATAACCACCTGTTGTATGGTAGTGGTTGTGAACGTAGGGAATGGGATATGTAGTTGCTTGCCTTTTTTGTTGGAATAAAACAGTGAGTGCTCTGGTATTATTGTAAAGGTATAGAAATCTGAAAGTGGATTGCCCGTAGTGGTTTTTTGTGGTACCGATAATACATGAGGTTCAATTTGTGTGTTGCACCCAACTGATTCGCTTGCAGGCACAAGCCACGGTTCTATTTTGGGTCCAATATCTATGTTTCGTTTAAAACAGTAGCGGTAATCCATAAATACAATGCCACTGTCGTACCATATATCTTTATTCCGTTTTGTTTCAGGTAATTTTAATTGTTTACATCGGTCTACAATATCATAAGCATGCCTGCTATCGCGCTTTGAATTTACCGGCTGCAAAACTGAAATCATTTTTTCAACCTCCTCACTTGCTATCTGTTCGTAAGGTAACTTTTCTCGGTCCCGTAATATGCGGAGGGCAACTTTTTGGCCCACTACAGTACCTAAAAAATTAGAGTATGTGTCTTCGGGCGTAAACGTAGATTGTTGTTCGCGTATTACATGATTAGGGGGATGGTAATACCAACTGGCTATTTCATGCCAGGTAAGTCTTTCATATGCCAGACGCTGGGCCAATGCTACTATATCTTCAATTGGCAACTGATTGGCTTTATTAAAATGAATATGCATGGTGCTGGCATCACCGGGTATTTGCAAATCGTTAGTGTCATTCAGGATCTTGAAAGCAAAATATACTGTCCAGTCGGCGGCACAACGCATATGTGCGAAATCCACAAACCCACCCCGACAAGTGTATAACGCTCCATTTCTTTCTTTCCGGCCCGGTTTGCTATAGCTGTGACTGCCGAAATTATGCGGGTTTATAAATTGCGAAATGGGGTAAAGAGGTGCCTGAACCAAAAATAATCCGTAGCCAAATTGTGATAGGCTTTTACGGTTTTTCTTTTGGGGATAGGTTAACTGATATGGGTAATATTGGGCTACGTATTTTTTTAATGCTACGCGCTTTTTAGTCTTATCGCTAGCATTGTTGTTGCCATAAACTGTTTGAGCTGTACATGCGCAGCAAACCAATACATAAATAATTGATTTTAGATGCCGTAACATAATCGGGTGTTTTATCTTGTGGGGTTACTTGGTATTTGCAGCCTGATTTTTTTCTTCTTTCATAAGTCCTTTTAGCAGGCCAAGTTGATTCAGCATTTTACCTTCTTCCTGGTAGCCCCAATGTTCTACCGCCTTCCCGTTTTTAAAGCGGATAATATCTGCACCATTAATTTCAAACTTGCGATTAGTGGCCGGGCGGCCATATATGGGCCCCGTATTAGTGCCGCTGGTAGTTATATTTACAGTAACCAGGTCGCCTTCGGCCATTATGAAGTTTACTTTGGTGTGCATATCTGGTATTGCTTCGAAGTAATGCTGAAAAGCTTTTTTTACGCCTTTTTTATTGCCGGCAAAGTGGGTGTCGTATTCGTGCTCGATATAGTTTTCTGCCATAAAAGAATCTATCATGGCTACGTTATGTGCGTTTACTACCTTTTCGTAGAAAGCCAGCGCCAGGGCTTTGTTTTTAGATGCCGTGCTGTTAAAACTTTCAGCGGGGCTACCCGCTTTAAGAGTGCAGGCACTTAATGTTATAACCACGCACAGAATCTGAATTGCATTCTTCATTGTTACATTTTTCGAGGAATATTCAGATACCGTGCCTTATAATAAAACTGTAAAATGCATTCAGGTGAGAGATAGCTATACCCGTAATGAGTAAAAATTAAATGCTGTTGGGTATTATTATACACAACTTTTCAGGCAGAAGGAAAAGTTGTGTCAGTAAAGGCCTATGTAAATAAAAGAAGCCGGCACGGAAACTCAGCTACGAACCGCGCCGGCAAGGGGATTGAAAGCACGAATTAAGTCCTGCTAAGCCTACTTACCTATACCGAGTATTAGGTATTTTAACCGTTTAGTTATAAATCCAGGTATTCGGCATCGGCAGTAACCGGCTGGCGCATCAACAGTTTTACGGCGCCTTCCATACTCAGGTCTTCAAACAGAACTTTGTGAATTATTTGAAGTAAGGGTGCATTTACACCCGTGTGGTCTACTATCAGCTTACCTATTTTTACGGTGCGTACACCTTCTGCCACCTCGCCCAGCGAGGCAATTATATCGTCCAGCTTTTCGCCTTTGGCTATACGGTAACCCACCGTGTAATTTCGTGATTTGGGCGATGAGCACGTGGCAATTAAATCGCCAATACCGGCCATACCTAAGAACGAGCGTTTGTTTGCGCCCAACGCATGCCCTATATAAATCATCTCGGCCATGCCGCGGGTAATAAGCAGTGCGCGGGCATTTTCGCCATAGCCCAGCCCGGCCATAGCGCCGGCTGCCAGTGCTAC
>DATGXP010000321.1:0-5023 GCA_035298845.1 Chitinophagales bacterium | reverse complement strand
AAACTGGTTTGGTATTCACATAGCCAGCGGTTTTGCATCGTATTGGGCGGGTTTTCCCGAAGAGCGGGAAGACTTCATGAAATTTGTAGCCGATAATGGCCTAAAAAACCTGATAGTAATAAGCGGCGATACCCACCACAACGTAATGGATGATGGCACCAACGCCGGTCTGCCCGAGCTAAACGCCAGCGGCCTTAGTGTATCCACCACCGAGCTGGCCCATTATCTTAAACTGATAGGCAACGCTACCGGTACCTACCGTATGAAAAAAATATGGAACAAGGGTGGCAATGGCCTGGGGGGTAAAGACTCTAAAAATGCCTTTGGCAAAGTACGTATTGTAAAAGATGAGTTTGTAGAGCTCAGCATTATAGATGAAAACAATAAAGTAGTGAGCAGTTTTCAGGTGCCGTTTAAGCAATAGAACTACTTTAAGCTATACAGTTTCACCCTGCCGGTTACCGATGTATAAACCAACGAATAGTTAGCCTTTAACTCGGCCGCTACACTTTGTACACAACCGTTGTCCTGCTGCCCACCGGTATAGCACAACAGCATAATGAAGTCTATGCGCTCACCGGTGCGTTGCTTATAGCCCGCAATATCTACACAAGGTGGTGCTCCTTCTATTCCTGCATTTATCGATAACAGGGTAAACGGATTCTTTTCCGGTTTCCAGGTTAAAGGAAAGTGTGTAGTAGCAGCCTCGTAATTGCCCAGCATAATAAGCGGCTTACCGGCGCCTATATAATCTGCCGTGTGTAGAAATATCCAAATGCCATCAGTTATGCGTTTGCCCTCTTTTGTAAAACCATAGTGGTCGTAGCTAAGCGGCAACAAGGTAGCGTTTGGTTTTATGTAAGCCTGCGCCGACACATATTCCTCTGCCAGTTCCGATGCCTGCGCATGCACCGGCAGGCGAATAAACAACAGGCACAATGAGACAACAATTGCCGCTGTGGATGCAATGGCTGTTACCCATTTAGGGTACTCTACCGATGCAAACCAAAAGAGGAGGATAACGAAGGGTATAATCTGCAGGCGCTGGTTTATCATGCCACCACCGGCAAAACCCGATGGGGCTTTAAAATAGAACAGCACCATTCCCATAGCTACTGCAAAAATGGCATCGTAAGCGGTCAATGTTCGTTGGTATATTTTTACAATAACACCAACTATCAGCAGCACCGTAAACAGGTAGAACACAAAAGCTGCATAGGGCTCTTCGGAACGGGTAAGGTTTACAATGCCGGTCAGCTTATGCAACACATCCCACAACTCTTCGGCTGTATCTGTATTAGGAAAGGTAGCCTCACCCGAACGGCGGGTAAGAAAGTAAAGCAACATAGCAATAGAGGGCAATGCCGCCACGCTTACGACCAGTATTTCTTTAGCAGCCTTATGCAAACGAAGCCTTAGTGTATCGCTTGCTTGCGCAATGCCAAACACCGGCATGCTGCCAAGTATGGCTACTGCCAGCAGGTAACCAAAGGGGTGAACAAAGTAAGTGGTTGTAAGCAATAACGTTTGTATAAGAATGAAAAGCCATAGCCGGATATGGCTGTAGTATTTCAAATGAACCCAAACGGCGGCCATCATAAACACCAGCCCAAAGGAGAAATTGTAAAAGCCCTTTTGCAGCACATAGGTATAAATGAATGTAAAGGCCAGAAAGGCAAGTGCCTTGTTCTCTGCTCTTATCTGCTTTACCAGCAGCCAGGCAAAAAGTGCAAAACCAATTACATAGCCGCTGACCAACACTTTTTCTGCCATAGAAGGAGAAAAGAAATTAAGCAGCGTAGCAAGCGCAATATGCGAAAACCAGTTGGGGCTATAATCGCGGTTGAGTTCGTAAAAGCGAGAAAAGAGTTCAGTGTTGCGATGCAACAACATATCGCGCAGAATGCCGGCATTATACAAATGGCAGGAACCATCCAGCGTAACAAAGTAAGGGTTGAGCCACACCGGTAACAGAAAGGCTATAACCATGGGTATATACAGGTAAAGTATATACTTATTGTAACGTACCGCAAAAGCATTCAACCGGCTGGCAAACATCAGCCCCAAATATAGAAGCTTAAACGTATGCACTATATCATAGCGCTGCGGTTACGCTTTTTAAGGTAGTAATGCCACAAAAAGTAAACCGCGAGCGAGCGATAGGGTTTCCAGTTTTCGGCCACCGCTAGTATCTCCTCTTTGGTTTGGGCATCTGTCAGTTCTTTCACTGTGTTTATCACAGCTATATCGCCAATGGCGAATACATCTTTTTTCTGCAGGCAGAATAAGAGGTACACATCGGTAGTCCAGTTGCCTATGCCTTTAATACTGGTAAGTTGTGTTCGCACGTCGTCTTCGCTCAAATGTTGCAGGCCTTCTATATCCAGTTCACCCTTCAGCACCGCTGCGGAAAGCCCGCGCAGGTAATTCGATTTCTGCCGGCTGATATGGCAGCTGCGCAGTTCTTCATCGGTAAGGTTTACAATGTGCTGTGGAGCAAACTCGGGTATAAAACCACTGAGCTTTACAAAATGGGCATGGGCCGATGCCAGGCTCACCTGCTGCTCCAGTATCAACTTAGCCAGGGTAACAAACCCCTGCGGTCGCTGCCAATTGGGCGGCGTGCCATATTGCTTCTCAATTTTAGCAAACAGCTTATCGCGCTTAATAAGGGCCTTAACATCTTTGGGGTTTACAATCATAATTGGGGAGGCAAATTTAGCTTGAAGCGCCTAAAAGGATGTGTTTTATAGCAATTGTTTACGTTTTGGCACAAACAAACGTTAAACACCGCCGCATTTACCCATAATTAGTTTTTTCGGTATGCTATAAAAGGGCAATTTGTGTAATTTCGCCCCCTTACAAAATGGCAAAGAAGAAAGCACAATCTGCCAAGGCAGAAACAGAGAATATAGCGACAGTTGAGGAAGTGAATACGGCAGTGGTTAACCAGCCTTCTACATCCAATAGTTCGGATGAGGGTGTGATGGAGCCCGATAACATAGAAGTGTTTGGAGCACGCGTTCACAACCTCAAAAATATTGACGTAACTATTCCGCGTAACCAGTTTGTGGTTATCACCGGTATATCGGGCAGCGGTAAATCATCGCTGGCGTTCGATACTATTTACAACGAAGGTCAGCGGCGTTACCTTGATTCGTTCAGTGCCTATGCACGCCAATTTATTGGTGGTGGCGAGCGCCCCGATGTAGATAAGATAACAGGCCTTTCACCGGTTATTTCTATCGAGCAAAAATCGGTAAACAAAAACCCGCGCTCCACGGTAGGTACGGTTACCGAAATTTACGATTTCATGCGTTTGTTGTTTGCCCGTGCCGGCGATGCGTACTCGTATGTTACCGGTAAAAAGATGGTGAAGTTTACCGATGAGCAGATACTGGATAACCTGCTTACTAACCATAATGGTAAAAAAATGGTGGTGCTGGCACCGGTGGTGCGTGGGCGCAAAGGCCACTACCGCGAACTATTTGAGCAGGTGCGCAAGCAAGGTTATTTGAAGATACGCGTGGATGGTGAAATAGTAGACGTGAAACCCAAAATGCAGGTAGACCGCTACGTAGTACATAATATAGAACTGGTAATAGACCGCCTGAAGGTAGAAGAAAGCGACCGCGAGCGTATCCGCAACTCGGTAGGCCTGGCTATGAAACAAGGCAAAGGCCTTATGATGCTTCTTGACTCAGACAACGATGAAGTGTCTATGTTCAGCCGCCACCTGATGTGTGTAGAGTCGGGTATTTCGTATGAAGAGCCTTCACCAAATACATTCTCATTTAACTCGCCGTATGGTGCCTGCAATACCTGCAACGGTCTTGGCGTAACGTATGAAGTTAGCCGCAAGGTGATAGTGCCAGATGAAAAGGTGTCTATCAACCGCGGGGGCTTATTGCCTATTGGCGAATCGCGCGATAATTTTCTTTTCCGCGAGCTGGCACAGATAGCCCGCAAGTATAAATTCAACCTGAACGACCCTATCTCTAAAATACCTGACGAAGCATTGAACTACATTTTGTATGGCGATGCCGAAGAGGCAGTGTTTGAGGAGGAAGATTTAGTAATAGAAGATTACGACGACCGCTGGTATACGCTTAGCAAAGGCGGTTTGGTTGGTTTGCTTAAACGGTGTTTCCGCTTTACTACCAGCGAGAGTATCCGCAGTTGGGCTGAGGGCTTTATGGAGCAACACACCTGCCCAAGCTGCAATGGAACCCGCTTGAAAAAGGAAAGCCTTTGGTTTAAGATAGACGGTAAAAACATTGGTGAGTTAGCTATGCTCGACTTGAGCGACCTGCAAACCTGGTTCACCGGTTTAGATGAGCGCCTCAACAAGCGTCAGCAAACTATTGCCAAAGAACTATTGAAAGAAATACGCACCCGTATTGCCTTTATATTGGATGTAGGATTGGATTACCTGGCGCTTGACCGTCCGGCAAAAAGCCTGAGCGGTGGCGAGAGCCAGCGTATCCGTTTGGCTACGCAGATTGGTTCCCAGCTATCGGGCATCACCTACATATTAGATGAGCCTAGCATAGGCCTGCACCAGCGCGATAACCGCAAACTGATAACTGCCCTTAAGCAACTGGCCGCTAACCCTAACACAGTATTGGTGGTGGAGCACGATAAAGAGATAATGCTGGAGAGCGATTATATAATCGATATAGGCCCGCGTGCCGGCGAGCACGGCGGACGGATAGTAGCGCAAGGCACACCGGCCGAATTCTTAAAGCAGGGTTCTACCACTGCTAAATATCTATCGGGTAAAGTTGGTATAGATGTGCCTACGCACCGCAAGCAGGGCAACGGCCAATACCTTGCGCTGAAGGGTGCTAAGGGCAATAACCTGAAGAATGTAGATGTTGTTTTTCCGCTGGGCACATTTATTTGTGTAAGTGGTGTATCGGGCAGTGGTAAAAGCTCGCTGATAAACGAAACACTTTATCCTATACTGCACAACTATGTTTACAACGGCAAATACAAACCGCTGAAGCATGATTCTATTCAT
>DATGXP010000320.1:0-9121 GCA_035298845.1 Chitinophagales bacterium | reverse complement strand
GGGTATTTCTATACTATTTACAATGTGCAGCATAGCCACGGTAATCCACGTAGCTATAAAAAACCAGATTGCTACATACAAGTGTCTTTCTCGGCGGGTTAATATGGTGCCAAACATATTGATACCAAAAATTACCCATACCAGTGTTATCATTATGTCAATGGGCCATTCAAGCTCGGCATATTCTTTACCGGTTGTAATGCCAAATACCAATGTTAACGCAGCAAAAACTATGATAAGTTGCCAACCCCAAAAATGTATTTTGCTAAGTGCATCGTTCCACATACGCGCTTTGCACAGGCGCTGCAGTGAGTAATACACACCCATAAAAATACCATTGCCCACAAATGCAAAAATCACAGCGTTGGTATGCAGTGGGCGAAGGCGGCCAAACGTAGCCTGCTCAATAAAATTTAACTGAGGTATAAAAAACTGAAGCGCAATTACTAAGCCCACCAGCATTCCTACGGCCCCCCATATAAAGGCGGCGTACCCGAAATTGCGCACGCTGGTGTTGTCATAACTGAATTTTTCTACTTGCATTGTTTACTTTTTTTTGTGAGAAGATGGGTTGGTGTTATCAAAAAGTATTCTTACCGATGGAGTGTAACTGTCATCGTACTGGCCGGCAACTACACTGTAAATAAACGCCGCCAAAAAACCGAGGGCAAACAGCAGGCTGATACCGATTAATACAAACATTACATTCATGGTATAAATTTTACGCAGCAAAGGTGCAATTGGGTAAGCGGTATGGCTATGAGAAATGAAAGCCCGGCGACTGATTAAAATCAGTTTTATTGCGTTACACGATTACCAACCTTGCACTTAAATTTTAAGTGCAATGGAAAATGGTATTGTAATTTACGAAAGTCGCTACGGTGCAGCACGGCAGTATGCTCAATGGATAGGAGAGAAGCTTAATCTACCAGCGAAAGAAAGTAGTGAGCTGAGCCCTTGGGAATTGGCAGCCTACGATTTTGTTATAGCGGGCTCATCTATTTATATGGGTAAAATATTATTGCGCAATTGGCTGTTGAAAAACGAAAGTGCTTTGCTGAGTAAGAATGTGATCTTTTTTATAGTGGGTGCAGCACCGGTTACTGAAACAGAAAAAACAGAAAAATATTTTTCTGATAATATACCTACGGCTTTATTGAGGAAAGACAACCATTTTTATTTGCAGGGAAAATCTGTTTTTAGCGAGCTAAGCCTGGCCGATAAATTTTTTTTGAAAATAGGAGCGTGGTTGGCTAAAAGCCCGGAAGATAAAAAAGCGATGCTTACAGATTTTAATGCTGTAAAACCAGGTAATCTTAACTCGCTGTTAAACGCTACGCCACAGCTATTCTGCCAGCAGGTTAAGGCGGCTAAAAGTGAGACTGCAAAAGCGACTCTCGTGTAACAGGTACTACGCTATCTCTTTTAAATTTCTATTACTGATGTAAGCCGAGCCCAGAGTGGTGAAGGCAATGATAGAAACTGAGCTAAGCGGCATTAATATGGCGGCCACTATAGGGCTCATAGTGCCTTGTGCTGCAAAGTAAATTCCCACACAATTATATAACAGCGATATAGCAAAGCTGAATTTTATTACAGTCATGCTGTTGCGGGCAACTGTAAGCAAACGGTCCATGTTTTCAAATTGCGATGAGTCTAAAATAACATCGCAAGCCGGCGAAAAATTGTTTACGTCGTCACTTATTACCACACCTACATTTGCCTGCTGCAACGCACCGGCATCGTTCAAGCCATCGCCTACCATCATTACTTGTGCCAGCTGTTGCTGTTGTTCTTTAATAAACTGAAGTTTGCCCCCTGGTGTACGATTAAACTGTAGGTTATTTTCGGGAACATATTGTTTCAAAAAATTGCGCTCGGCATCATTGTCGCCACTTAAGATAAATACATTATTTCTCAGGCGCAGGTTTTTAAGCAGGTAACTAAATCCTTTGCGGTATTCATTTTTCACCAGGAAAAAACCTTTAACGTCACCATCAATACACACATACACTTTAGATGCGTGCCTGAAATCTGATTCGGCATTTACCCCCGGGTAGTTATCTCCGTAAATATATTTTTTAGAACCTATTTTTATGTGCTGCTCATTTATCCAACCCTCTATACCACGGCCTTCGGCCTCTTTAAAGTTTTCGGTTTCATAGCGGGGATAATCGCATAGTAACTCATTTATTTTTTTGCTAAGAGGGTGCGATGAGTGATACACCAGCGACTTTACCAACTTAAGATCTTCGCTTTTTAGCTCTACAGGTTGGCCATCCTGATTTACAAAATCTATACGCGCGTGCTTGGTATTGGTAAGCGTACCGGTCTTGTCCAGCACCACTGTGTCTATCTGTGCCAGCTTTTCTATGGTAAGTGCATTTTTTAAGTAAATTTTGTGCCTTCCCAACATACGCAATACATTGCCCAGGGTAAACGGAGATGACAGGGCTAAAGCGCAGGGGCAGGCAATTATAAGCACCGATGTAAAAGCGTTTAATGCACGATGCAAGTCGGTATTCCACCAAAACACCATAGCACCCGTAGCTATTACCATTATTAATGGCGTAAACCACCGGCTTACCTTTGTAGCCAGCGAACTGATATTCTTCTTCTGTGTTTTGTCAAATGCTGCATCATTCCATAATTGGGTAAGGTACGATTGCGATACTTCTTTTATTACTTCTAATTCTATGGCCCCCCCTACCTGTTTACCACCCGCATATATCATATCGCCTGTCTTTTTGGGTACAGGGGTTGCCTCGCCGGTTACAAAACTATAATCAATGTTTGCATTGCCTTTCATAAGAATAGTGTCGGCTGGTATCAGCTCCATGTTGCGTACTAGTATGCGGTCATGCTTGCGAAGTTTTACCAATGGTATTTGTTGTTCAATGCCATTATTAACTACCGTAACAGCTACCGGAAAATAGGATTGGTAGTCACGCTCAAAAGAAAGAGAATCGTAAGTTTTATTTTGAAACAATCGGCCAATAAGCATTAGTAATATAAGGCTGGCCAGTGTGTCGAAATAGCCGGCACCGGTATGAGAAAAAACCTCGTAAGTACTGCGTATAAACATGGCAGTAATACCCAGCACTATAGGCACATCCATGTTTAACGTGCGCTGGCGCAGGGCATGGTAAGCGCTGCTAAAGAATTCGAATGCACAGTAAAACAATACCGGCAACGCCAGAGCAAAATTCAGATAACCAAAAAAATTACGGAATACGCTTTCGGTTAAGGCATTAAGGCCCAGGTATTCAGGAAAGCTAAGTAGCATGATGTTGCCGAATGCAAAAAATGCTACTCCCATTTTTAGATAGTAAGTGCGCAAACTATTGTTGGCTGCTTTATTATTTAAGCTATCCAGTTGTATTAGGGGTTCGTAACCTATTGCCGCTAACTGCTCTGCCACCTGCCTCAGCGAAATTTTTTGATGATCGAAACTTATGCTTACCTCGCGCTTGCCAAAATTTACCAGGCTGGCAGATATAGCATTGTTTATGCGGTGCATGTTTTCCAGCAGGTAAATGCAGGAGCTACAGTGCATTTTAGGTATATAAAAGGTAACCCTGCTGGTATTGGAGTTGCTAAAACTAATAAGCCGCCGTTGCACTAACTCGTCGTCAAGATATTCGAAACGGGCAGAAGCGCCTGTAGCTTTCAGCGATGTGCCTGGCTGATTATTTAGCGCATAAAAATCGCACAGGCCATTGTCGTTTAATACTTCGTATACTGTTTTGCAGCCCTGGCAACAAAAAACCCTGGAAGATGCTACAATGTGCCCATCGCAGCTTGCGCCGCAATGGTAACACATTGTAGTTACACCCCCTAGTGAAACTTTATTGCCAACTTGCATTTATATTAATATATCTTGGATGTGTTAATGCCCAGCATACTGAATATGGGGCACCACATCAAAACAGCTGTCGCAAATAATACAGCGCCTATACCTGCTGTAACCGATGCGGCCACACCACCAAATAAAACAGCATAACAAAGTGTTGCCAGAAAAAATAAGATGCGGAGATATCCGTCTACTGCGCCTACGTTTGGTTTCATAATATTTTTTGTTTTTAATTCTACGGCAAAGGTGCAGCGGCTCCATATCATTTGCCATGATTGGCATTAGGATAGGGTATGATAAAAATCAGTGCCTACTTAGGCTCAATCGCTAATCGCTGCTGTTGGCTGGTTTGCTGATAATGTTAGCTGGGTGATGTGCGTGCGTATGTGGTTGTAAATAACAAGCCCCCAATTTGCGTTTAGCAATTGGGGGCTTGTTATTTATTTCAAACCATGCTATTTACCCGATGTGGCGCCTGGTGTTTGTACTGGCATAGCAGCCGGAGAAGAACTCCAGTTCGGCTTATTTATTACCGGTATGGCACCGTTGCTTGCTGGCATTGGCTTAGTTGGCTTTACTAAACTGGATGCCGGTGCATTTTCAGGTATATATAAATAACCCGAATTGTTTGGCTGGAATTTACCCGGTGTTTTATCAGCTGGTATTTTCACAAGTTCTGGGTCTGGCTTAGGTGCCAGTTCATTCGATGATTTTCTGTTTTCGCACGATTGAAGCATATTGGCAAACTGGGCATTGTATTGCTTCTGTTCTGTTTTTGGTTGTGTTTGTATTTTGGCCATAGCTATCCAGTTAAATGTAGCATTGCTGTTACGTGTACCGGTTTCTACGGTAAAGCCTTCAGCCGTAATATTGTTTACGCTTAGCGCTACTTTATAGTCAGATGCGGTAACAGTTACCACCGGCTTGTTGCCGCTTAGTTGCTGTTTAAATTCATCCGAAAACTTAACGGTTATTCTTTCTGCCGAAACCTGTTCTACTCCAAAATCGCTGATGTTTTTAAGCTCACGCTCAATAGTTTCTACTTTGTCTTTTATGGCTTTAATGGCACCGGTGTTAAGCGCCGTAAGTGCTCCATAGGATACTCCTTTCTTCTCTGGGTCGGTAAGGTTTACCGGAACTTCTTCTGCAATCAACCCCACTTTTATCTCTTTTATTAGTTCGCCTGGTTTGTCTTTGTAGCGGAAGTAGTTGAGGTCCACATCATCTATATAAGCCAGCACGCTGCTATAATCATCTTTGGCAAATTTTGTAATGTCCTGCTTAACCTCCTTAGTACTGGTCCAGTAAAAATCATACGCATAATGGTATCCATATAAGTACGCGTTATGGTAACCACCTGTGTAGGCATCGTTTACTGCAAATACCAGGTCGCTCATATCATAATCGGTAAATATTCTGGTGCCTCTATAGTTATAGTTGGCACCCAATGATATACCGGTATGAAATGCCACTCGTAAATCCGGGTAAGGGTTGTTCCAGGCACCACTCTCTCTAAATACGGCATAAGCTGTAGACAATCCTTCGTCGAAATACATACCATACGGGTGGTCGGTAGATACGGCGTAGTTATTACGCAGGTAAAACGAACCTATACCATAGCTTCGGCTCCAGTTGTTAGGGTCAAGGTAGTAGGCGGTGTTGTCGCGGTCGTATACATAAGGCAGGTACGATGTATTGGCATAAAAACCGCTGCCATAAGCCTCTACGTTGCTGTTATCTACGCGCATTCGCCAGCTACCGCTGGGCGATAGTAAACCAAAACTACCGCTCATGTCGGAATATACATAGCCTAATGTGGGGCCCGCATGCCCGTCTCTGAAAATAAGACCATTGTTGCCGCTACTCTTGGCCATATTCCAGTAGTTGCCTTCGGCATACAGGTGGTTGCCTGTTGCCTGGTTATACATGCCCTGGCCGCTGTTGTAATTTCTCCACCAGCCGTAGTTGTACCCTTCATCATGCACAGTTACGCTTACCCTGCTGGTGCCATTAGGGTCACTGTAGTAACCCGTGTTATTCTGGTCATACATTATAGGCATATAGCTGGCGTAATTGGTCCATATACCACTACCTAAAGCTACTTTGGTAACACCATTCTCCATTACTAATAGCTGGTGCGATAAACCGCCTTTTGACTCTCCCCCAATATTGGAGTGCGTCCAGGCAAGGCCATACAGATTACCGGGTGTAGTTCCGTTGGCAGGCAACCTCCACGATGTGCCCATGGCCCATACATTTTGGTAGCGCACATCAGAGTACACACCCACCATACCCGTACCATAATTGGTAACAGCGTAAATATCATTTACGCTGGTTATATTGTTGTTGTTCATGTTCAGGGTGGTGGTGGCAGTATGGTTCCCCAGGTTATCGCCGGTAGGTGCCGTTACACCCAAAAACGACAATACAGCCGCTGCATTGCCGGTGCGGTGGTAGTTGTCGCCCTGTTTTACCATTATACCCGTTACTCCGCTACCCACTACGTTATCTGTAGTGTTTATATAATCGGTACCTATATAGCCTGAAGGCACGTGCAGCCTGAAGCTTGGGCTGGTGGTTCCCACCCCAACATTACCGCCGTTAGGGTTTAAATACATATCGCGCGCCTGGTAGTAACCCAGGTACATATTTTTAGATGGAGCAGGGTCCAGGTGCAGGTTGCCATCGGTTGATATTACCTGTGCTGTTAGCGCTGCTCCTATGTTAGTACCGGCACCCACATACAGTTGTCCGTTCCACGATGAATTGGGGCCGAATAACGCCATAGATGAGTTGCCTGCCGAAACCTGTAGCTTGGCACCTGGCGATACTGTACCTATACCCACATTGCCACCTACATTCATATTTCCGCCTACTTCGGCATTGCCTGTTACATCGTAGCTGGCTGCCTGACCGGTGCCAAAGTTAGCTGTCACTGCCTGGTTTTGAACATAGTTGCCGCTGCCTGTATTAGGCGCATATCCGGCACCCGCAGGCCATGTTTGGCCGCTTTGTAATACTTGACCGGTACCCAACCTAACAGTGCTGTGGTCGCAGTTTTGGTTAGCTATCAGTATCCAGTTTTCAGGCACCGCCATACCTGCCGTGTAGCTCGATATACGGAAATTGGCATCTATACTGCCATTGCCGCTTCCTACCGGTAAAATGTAATACAATGCCTGCCAGCAAGGTATGGGCACATAGCCACCGGCCACAGTTACGTTACTGGCACCGCCCACCCCCGTAATAACAGTTCCATTGGCGGGTACATTTATATCAAAATAGCCGCTGGTAGAAAAGTGTGAGCCGTTGCCGTTATTTATTACAATAAAACGGTTGCTCCAGGTAAGGCCGCTACCGTTGTAGGTTATGTTGCCACCGCCGCTGATATTGGCGCTTGCTTTTGCATCGGCTGTATAGGTAGGATTAATAGCTATAGCCGGGTTGCCCGAGAAGTTACCGTTGGTTACGTCAATTTGGTTGGCGGTGCCTGCAATAGTTCTTAACGCACCCGCCGATACACGCCCCTGGGCATCGGTAGTTACATAATTATAAGTGCCGGCCGTGCCAAGGTTGCCCAGCGATATAGTACCACTTGTAGTAATAGGGCCACCAGTTAAACCGGTTCCTGTGTTTATACTGGTAAGTGTGCCGCCGCTGTTGCTTGAGCTGATAGTGATTTTGTTGCCTGTTTCTGTCAGGGTTACGTTTGTTCCTGCTTCAAGAGTTACATCGGTACTGCCCGTTGTATTAGATGAAATAACAGATGTAGTGCCCGTACCTGCACCTACCGTTAGCGAACCTTCGTTGCTATTACTAAGGTCGCCGGTATTGGCAATAGTAAAGTTAGGATAGGTGCCTGTGGCCGATATACCTGCGCCGTTGCTAAGTACCACCGTCTGGTCAGGTGCCGTATTGGTAAGGTTAAGTGTACCGCCCAGGGCTACGTTGCCGCCCCCGCTCAATCCTGTGCCGGTATTAATGGTTACCGAGCTGTTGTTAAGCATGGTGTTATTCACTTTTTGCCACGCTGGTGCGCCTGTATTATCAGTGCCCCACACCTGGTTAGTATTACCGCCTGTAGGGCCGGGTACCAAACCTTTCTTGTTCAACTCGTTTGTTTGCACATCCACGGTCATGGTAGAGGTGCCCACCAATCTGCCGGTGTTATTGGTAAGTTGTATAGCGGTGTTGGCGGTGGTTATATCGCCCGTGGCTATAGCCCCTGTGGTTACTGCAAAGTTCTGGTTGCCGGTTACATACCACTTACTGTCTGTTTTATTGTATTGAATGCTTACACTGGAGTTACCCGCTACGCCTACCATATCGCTGCCAGTAAGCGTTTTAAACTGGTTGGCCGATGCCGATACGCTCAGGTTTTTGATAGTCATGGCATAATTGGTAGTGTTTACCAGGGTTACCATCTGTCCGTCGGCACCTGTTACAGGCACTATGCCGGTAATGCTAAAAGCCCCTGTGGGGCCTACAATGCGGTAAAAACCAGCCTTAATACCCGGCGCTATATCGGGCAATACAATATTGTCGTTACTTCCTGCTACCAGGGTTAGCACAGGCCCTTCGCGTAGCGAAAGCCCCCCGTTAATATCCAACTTGGTTTTGGGGTCGTTGGTACCTATACCAACGTTTTGGCTCTGGGCAGTAAAATAAAGTGATACAAACAGGAACAAAAACAGGACTACAGCGCGGAGAGATTTTTCCATACCAGTCTGATTTATGTAAGTAATGATTTAATCCTACAAACAGTATTCCAACCGATAGTGTTTGGGGGTTGAAACTTTGCTAATACGCTAACATTACCGGCAATATACTACACAGAACAAAAACGCAGCTTGGTTCAAAAGATAGGTAAGTATACGGCTTTTGACTGATTTAGTGAACAAATAGTGTCATAAGAAATACACATCTTTTTTTGTATCAAATGGGTGGGTTACAGCCTTTCGTTGTATAAGGTATAGAGAATTTTAATGTGTAAACGCCAATAGCTGCTGAATGTATGATGTAAAAGCTTATGCGTAGTGCAGCTTTTATTTTGTGTATCAGGCACTTACAACAAAGGCCTGCATGGCAGGCCTTTGTTTGTTATTTTTAATATGTAAGCGTAACGGATTGTGAGTCAAAATCTTATGCCTGTTGGCTTAAAATAGGCCAAATAACTCGGCACGTACTTTATTAATTACTTCATGCTGTGCTTCTTCGTCCTCTGCAAAATTTATCTGGTCCACATCTATAATAAGCAGGCGGCCATCT
>DATGXP010000319.1:0-2925 GCA_035298845.1 Chitinophagales bacterium | reverse complement strand
CCGTTATTAATCCGGTCACAGCGTTTGCACCACCGGCTTGCTATGGTGGCTGCAATGGGGCCGTATCTGTAACTGTAAATGGTGGCGTGGCGCCTTACACCTACGAGTGGAGAAATAGTTCGGGTGTACTACTGGGCAATGGAGTATCTGTAAATAATTTGTGCGCCGGCGTATATGCTGTACAGGTGCGCGATAGCAATAGTTGCACCACACCGTTTGTTCCGGTAACACTAAACCAACCCGACCCGTTGAATGACAGTACACACGTACTGGATCCCTATTGCGATGGTGGGCAGGGGTCTATCAATCTTACCCCTTACGGAGGTACCGGGCCTTATTCTTTCTCGTGGAACAACGGCACTTACACTACCGAAGATATTGGAGGCCTGTCATCTGGTACATTTACCGTACAGATAACCGATGCCAATAACTGCATAAAGCACGATACCGTAACATTTACACTGCTACCATTGCTTACCGTGCAGATAAGGGCACACTCATACAATGGCTACAATTTTAAATGTTACAATGGCAATGATGGAGAAGTGGTAGCAGATGTTAGCGGTGGTTTGCCACCATACACTTATCAGTGGGACGACTCACTGGCATCTGCCGTTGATTCTATTTATGGGCTTTCACCAGGCCTGTACCATGTAACCGTAACCGATGCCAACGGATGTGTGCGTGTAGATAGCGTGAATCTTAATTTAGTGCCGCCTCCTTATTCGCTTAACGAAACGCACCAAAATATACCATGTGCCGGCGATACCAGTGGCAGCATAACTATTACACCGGTGGGTGGCGTACCGCCTTACCTGGCTTACTGGAGGCACGATAATAATTTAACTGCCACACAAATAACAAATATTGATACGGGTGAATATGTGATATATGTTTTCGATTCTGTTTTTTGTTTGCGGATAGATACTATACATATAGATGGTGCAATACCATTAACTGTATCTAATGTAAGTGCAGATGTATTGTGCCCGGGTGAAGCTAATGGCAGTGTTGACCTAACGGTGAGTGGTGGCACACCGCCCTATACCTTTTCGTGGAATGGCGGTACATACCTTACCGGAGATATAAACGGACTGGTAGCAGGCACCTACATAGTAATAGCTGCCGATAGCAATGGATGCGAAATAGCCGATACAGCCCTGATAAGCGACCCACCGGCTATAACAACCCAGGTAGATGCATCGGATGCCACCTGCTTTGGCGTGGCAAACGGCAGTGTAAACCTGACTGTTACAAATGCTGTTGCGCCGGTTGTTTACAATTGGAATAGCGGATTATATAGTTCAGAAGACCTGCTTAATGTAGCTGCCGGCACCTATACAGTACTGCTTACCGATAATAATAATTGCACCGCTGTAGATACCGCCACTGTAAACCAGCCTGCATTTATTACCGGTAACCGGTTGCTTACCATTTGCGCTACCGATAGTGTTTTTGCCGGAGGCAGTTATCAAAACACTACCGGCGTTTACCAGGACACTCTCACTGCGCCTAATGGCTGCGATAGCCTGCTATATACCAGCCTTACTGTAATAAACCAGGTAACGGGCCAGGCACAGGCCAGTGTTTGTTTTGGGCAATCATTACTTTACAACGGCAACTATTACGGAGCCAGTGGTATATACATTGATACACTGATGTCAGAAGCCGGGTGCGATAGTGTAGTTACATTAACCCTTACTGTATTGCCCGACCTTGACATAAACGCTACTCCAAACACAGCCAGGCTAAACATAGGCGATAGTATTACCATCAGCATGGTAGCCAATTCAAGTTCTGGTAGTGTTAGTTACACCTGGTATCCTGTTGCAGGCTTAAGCTGTGCCGATTGTCCATCGGCAGTTGTACTTCCCGAATTTGATACCCACTATACAGTGGTAGGTATAGATACCAGCGGTTGTATTGATACTACGGTGGTACCTATATTTGTAAACCCGCCGGTGCTGTTTATACCCAATGTATTTACACCTAACAGCGATGGCACTAACGACTTTTTCGAAATTTTCGGCAACCTTGCTTATCTCCGCCAGTTAGAGGTGAACATATTTGACCGCTGGGGCGAAAAGGTTTTTGAAAGCAATGACCATCATTTTAAATGGGATGGCACTTTTAAAGGCAAACCAATGATGCCTGCTGTATTTGTTTATACTATCTCGGCAAGGTTTGCCAACGATTCACAATCGAGAATGTATAAGGGAAGTGTGACCCTGCTTCGATAACAGCCGGGATTTTATTTCTGTTACAACTTACCTATTACCGCCATTATATTCTCAGCAGCTTGATGGTAGCTACCTGTCCGGCGTTGCGGACAGACAACATATAAATGCCACGTGCTGCATCAAACATAATTTCTGTCTGCGGCGTATTTATAGGAGCCTTGAAAACCAGGCGGCCAGTGGCATCTGTTATCTCTATATCGCTGTTCAGCCATTCGTTGCTTAGTTGAAGTTGCCAGATATTGCTATTGTTGGGATTAGGATAAACACGAATACCGGTTGAAGATAACTGATCGATACCTGTAGCAGCATATGTTACCGGATTGGAAACTGCCCTGCATCCGTTTTCATCGGTAACCACCACGCTGTAATTACCGTTGCTCTTCACTATCAGCATACTATCAGTGGCGCCCTCAATGGGACTACCATTAAAATACCACTGATATGTAACAGCGTCATAGGCTTTTAGTGTATCTATATTCACGCTTATAGATACCGGTGGCTGAGGGAACACCGTAATGGCTACCGGTGATGAAACTGCAGGGCATCCGCTACCATCGGTAACGGTCACATAATAATTACCGGCCAGCGAAGTGTAGATACAGCGGCTGGTTTTACCGTTATTCCATAAATAAGAGTTGTAGCCTGCCGAGGCACATATTTCGGAACTATCACTGGAACAGATGCT
>DATGXP010000318.1:0-2013 GCA_035298845.1 Chitinophagales bacterium | reverse complement strand
TCTGGCCTTTCTCTTTGCTGCTATTTGCAAATGAATGGTTACGAAACGCAGATTTTCGAGAAACACAACATACCGGGTGGGCTTTGCACCAGCTGGGATCGTAAAGGGTATACTTTTGATGGTTGCGCCCACTGGATTTTAGGCTCGGACTCCGGTAGCTCTTTTTACAAGGTATGGAACGAATTGGTAGATATGCGCAGTGTAGAATGGGTTAACCACGATATCCGTATGTTTATAGAGGTAAAGAACAGCCGCGATAAATATGGCAGCAATACATTCCGGTTCTATACCAACCTTGATAAACTCCAGGAGTATTTGATTGACCTGGCGCCTGAAGATGAACAGGCCATACTTGATTTTATCAAGCCCATGCGCGTAATTCAGAAGTTCGACATGCCACCTATTATGGATGAGTTGCCCCTTGTTCCAACTATAATCCGAGGTATAAAAATGACCCGTTATGTCGAATTCCTGTACTGGTTTTTAAAGCTAATGGGCCAAACTAACTACACGTTTGCCGCTAAGCTTAAAAATCCTTTTCTTAAAGAAAGCTTTGAAATGTTGTATGACGGCGAAGAGGTAAACCTGTTGGTTATCTATTTTCCTATGGCCAGTTTCGATAAAAAGAGTGCAGGTTATCCGGTGGGTGGTTCTTTAAAATTTGCAGAGCGTTTTGAAGAACGCTACCTTAAGTTAGGCGGCAAGATCCACTACCACACACCGGTAAATAAAATTATTACAGAAAATGGTGTAGCCAAAGCACTTGAAGTAAGGCACGGCAAAATTCATAAGTCTGACCTTATCATTTCCTGCGCGGATTGGTATTTCACAGCCTTTGAGTTACTGGAAGGTAAGTTTATAAATAAACCCATGCTGGATTTGAAAGAGGGGCGAAGCCTCGAAATTTTCTATTCGGTAATACAGGTTTCCTTTGGCATAAACAAAGACCTTTCGGCTCTGCCACATCTTACACGCTTTCCGCTAACAAAACCCTTAGTTTCGCCGGATGGAACAGAATATACCCGCATGGAGGTGCATATTTATAGTTATGACCCTACTATGGCACCGCCAGGCAAAAGCTCGGTTATAGTAAGTTTTTATACTAAGCAGCGCGATTTCTGGATTGATCACCGCAAGGTTAACCGTGCGGAGTATCGCCGGATAAAGAATGAGTTTGCCCAGCAAGTTCTTGAGCAATTGGATGAGCGTCTCGGAGGAGTTAAGGATTATATTGAGGTAACGGATATTGCCACCCCTGCAACTTTATTGCGCTATACCGGTAACTGGAAGGGCAGTGCCCAAGGCCTTATGGCCGGTAAAAATTTTCTTGCACCGGTGCCTATTAAATTTCAATTCCCTGGTTTAAAGAATTTCTATTATGCCAGCCATTGGAACCGTCCCAGCGGCGGTTTGCCTATTGCTATTATGAGTGCCCGGCAATTGGCGCAAAAAATTTGTAAGGACAATAACAAGAAGTTCACTGCCTCATAAGCCATTATACGCTTCTGTTTCTGTATTATATCGATTGCACCACCAGGTAAGTAGCCTGTACCCTTATTACTTTTACCGGAGCATCTTTTATAATAAAACTGCCGTCGGCTATTGAGTCATACTGTTCACCGTTAATCTCCACCTTGCCCGATGGGCGCAGGTTGGTTATAGCCATACCGGTAGAGCCAACCAGGTTTTGTAAGGTGGTGCTGCGTACCGAGTAGCCATCCGATGTTTTCATTTCGGTATGTACACCCATTTTTTTGAAAACCCTTGAATCAAATATCTTTTGTCCAAAAGCTATCAACAATATCAGCGGCAGGGCCATAGCCACGCTCACCATCAGCAGCGATAGTGATAAATCTCCCTTGGGCACAAAAGTGAAATCGAAATCAATATTGCGTACCAGCGATAGTGTAAGCCCTGCTATGGTTAGCACTATACCGCTTATGCCCGCAATACCAAAACCCGGTATTATAAATATCTCCAGCAGTATCAGTATTAAGCCCACACCAAAAATCA
>DATGXP010000317.1:0-1991 GCA_035298845.1 Chitinophagales bacterium | reverse complement strand
CATACGGCTGCCCGGCGATAACAGCAACCAGGTTTCCGCATCTATGCTATCCAGGTGTACTTCGGTTTCCAGCTCGTTGATGGTTACAGTTAATGTATCGTTGGTGTAGCTCTTGCTTTGCAGGTCGAACGATGGGAACAGGTAATCGCGGTTGGTGGTAAGTACCGGTACGCGCAGGCGGGCTGTTTTGCCACCATAGAATACCTGGTTCTGTGCAATGGCGGTAGTAATAGTAAGCGCGAGTAAACACGCAGAGAGTAGTTTTTTCATTGGTAATTAGTAGTTGATGTTAAGAAGACAACAAGGTGCTACTGGCCGCCCCGGCCATATTGCCGGAGCGGTTTTCTCGTGGTGGAAGGAAGAATAAGGGGATTAAGAGAAGGGGCTTTTACACAGTAGTTTCAATAATGGAAACTATGCCGCGCTCGTTGCTGTATTTTTTGCTGCCACCGGCGCGTACCAGTGCGCTGAACACATCGCCGTAGAAGGTAGGGTCGTTCTGTCTTTCAAAAATAAGCACGCCACCGTTCTCGGTATTGCCGAAGGCACTGCGTACAAAGTTCTTGTGAAACACCAGGGCGCTCAGGTTATCTGTTGCTGCTTTAGCTGTGCCAAAGGCTTTCATTACCGGTGTGCTATCGTTGTTATAGCGCAGCACCGATGAGCGAAGAAAAACATCAAAGCCCATAATGCGGCCAATAGCGCCATCGGTAATCACTTTGCTGCCCAGTTGCTCCAGCGTTTTAAAATCATCCAGGCCCAGCAGGTCGCCGTATAGTACACCATCTATTACCAGTATGCGGCCATCTTCGGGTATATCCATATTGGTAAGTATGGTGCGGGCTGCAATCAAATCTGCTTTGGCCAATGCCTTGCGGTTACCGGTTTGTGCCGTAGCGCCTGCAGCGCGAGTACCGCCGCTGGTGCGCACAAAGTTTGCGTTAGTGCCACCGGTGGCGCCCCATATCGTCAATAGCTTCTCTGCTACCGTAGTGCGTATCTGCTCCATGTGGTCGAACAACACACTGGCGCGCTTGGCGTAGCTTACTTCTATCTCTTCGCTATTGGTAAGCAGCACCGGGTCGGTAGTAAACTCCTCTACCTCGTAGTTAAGCTCGCCATCTTCTCGACGGGTGATGCTGGCCGGTAAACTGGTACGGTTAACCTCTACGTTGGGCTTGGTACCGGCCTGTGGCAGGTGCACGGTTTTGTTCTTCAGCCACATGCTGTCGTCCAGGCTCTGGTTAATAAATGAGTTTTTAGGATATATGTTTTCGGCTACATCCTCAGCCCATACTTCGGTTTGCAGCGCCATTAATAAACCTACCGGTGGGGTGTGGTTCTTCTTATAACGGTTGGCAAAGCCGGCCACCAACTGCGGACCGGTGCCTATGGCAAAAATAAGTGGTGCAAATAACAAGGTGAGTTCGGGCTGGCCCATAGCTATGGCAAATATGCCGCCGGTAAAAGCTGCCAGTGCCAGGTTAATAAACAATGCGGTGAGTGATAATCTGCGTTTTGGTTTCATGGTAGAATTAGTATTGAGTAGTTAGTAATGAGTATTGAGAAAAATGAACAGCCACCCCCTAGCCCCCTTCCCGAGGCAACCTCGGGATGAAACAAAAGGAGGAACAATGCAAAAGACAAAATGGGTAGGGTGTTGGCTGTTAAAGTCCCCTTAGGGGATTTAGGGGCGTTTTTGGTATTGCGCTTCAAACATTTGCGCGTATAGTTCGGGGGCTTCGCGTTTCATGCGGAGAACGGTTTTGCTGTCGCGCTTTTCTAAATCGCGGAGGTTAAGGCCTTCGTATTCTTTCTTTAGCTTAAAGGTGGTATCGCCCTCTACCGGTGCGCTGGTGTTGCCAACGGGCAGCAAGGGCCCATTCATTTTGGCAAACATTTTTTCTACTGCGGTGTAGTTGGTAGCTGCCAGGGTTACATACTCCTCTTTATCGGCAGCGGTAATTTTGCGCGCTTTAATAGCGGCATCT
>DATGXP010000316.1:0-4517 GCA_035298845.1 Chitinophagales bacterium | reverse complement strand
CAAAGGGGTTAAGACTGCCTTTGCACCCGAAGATGCATTCAATACTATGTCGGCATATCCGGTGGGCGTGTTTTCAATCCAACAGGAGTTCGATAGCAAATACGTTTTTGTAAACCTCGATTTTGCGCGGGAACTATTGGGTGAAGAAAACCGTGTTTCTGCCTACGAAGTAAAACTGAGCGAAGGCACTGATATTGACGCAGCCAAAGAACGCATTGCTGCTGCAATAGGCAAAGATTACGAAGTAAAAACACGTTACGAGCAACGCGCCGATACCTATCGGGTAATGATGATAGAGCGCTGGGTAACCACAGCCATTCTCGGCTTCATCATTCTCATTATTTCCTTCAATATTATCGGCTCGCTCTCTATGTTGGTGATAGAGAAAACCCGCGATATCTCTATACTAAAAGCTATGGGGGCAGATGCCAAAATGATAAAACAAATTTACCTGCTCAATGGTATGCTATCCTCTATGATTGGCGCCTTCACCGGTTTGGCATTGGGCTACCTTATTGTAGTACTGCAACTAAAATTTCATTTCCTTAAGCTTAGCGGCGGTGGCGATTCCAGTTTTGTAATTAGCTACTATCCGGTAAAGTTGAAATTGATAGACCCTATAGTCACCCTCGCCATTATCGTTTCTATCAGTCTGCTGGCATCCTACTTCCCTGCCAAGCGCGCGGGACAAAGTGCTATGAGTTTTAAATAGAGAAAGGCTTCATGAATAAAAACCATCCCATGAATGGGGCGCAGGATTGGTTAGTTTATAAATTATCTGTTGCTTTTCAGAAAGAGTATCGTAATAATTTGAGAACTGAAGTATATAGTTTTCTCCTTCTCCCATTTTCCAAAACATATCATTGTAGTTAGCTTGTGGGAATTTCGCCCAGGGTGTTTGCATTGAATCTTCAATTGACATAAAACTTCCAAAATCGCGCAAAAAATCTCTCACTTCCATTAAGACAAACCCTAGTAGATTAAGTCCTCGCCAGCCGTAAATGTTATTTATATCTTTACTATCCTTCGAAAGCCCGATACCCCATATTATATCTACTGGACTGGCTTCTACTAAAACAGCATTACCAGTTTTAATTAAATAATCAGCAAATGCAGGATTCTGATTGAACTTGTGGACGTTTCCCGTTTTTACTATTTCGAATCTTTTTTCATTCCAAACTATTTCGTCGAAACCCATTACTCTTCGTCCCAGTTCTTTTGCCACAGCGGGCTTTTCGGCTACAAGTATTTCATCAAATGTTGCTTTGTCATTAAACAGAAGCGCTTTCTGAGCCATCATCCAATGCTCAGATGTTCGATATAGTTTACCGTCAACATAGAAAGGCGCTTCATACCATTGACTAAAGCAAAAATTTCCAGCAACCGCTGACAGTTTATTTGTGTGCCCCCAAAAGTATATGAACTTCAAATTTTCCCCCTGTTCAACTTTAGTTGTAAGCCAATTAATATCGTAGTGCACACTCATAGTTATTAATTAAATACTCCAAACTCTTTCCCGTTTTGCCGCGACTTTAAATACACCGCCGCCGTATCGGCAATAGTTTGCTTCACCGGTCTGAATTTATAACCCAGTGCGGCTTCTATTTTTTTATTGCTGTAGGTAAAATCAATAGCTGCTAAGGCAGCGCTCTCTTGTGTTATAAGCGGGCGGTGTTTGGTAAACCAACTCTTTACTACTTCCATTCGCCAGGCAAACGAGCGAAGGAATTTACCGGCCAACAGGTTAGGCCTCTTTACATTCATGGCATCTGCCATGCCCCATATCACATCTTTAAACGAAAGGTTCTCCGATGTCAGCAGAAACTTCTCACCGCTTATATCACTTTTCATTAGTTGATACATACAGGCTACCACATCACGCACATCTACAAAACCATTGGTGCTATCGGTATAAAATTTCAATCCATTGTATATTTCAGGAAACAGCGAGTTAGGCTCGGCATCCCACCAACCCGCACCTATAATGGTAGAAGGGCAAACCACCACTACTTTCAATCCTTCTTCGTGCGCACGCCATGCTTCGCGCTCTCCATACTGCTTGCTGCGAAAGTACCAGAACGACTTATTGATATTCGGGTCCGAATGTTTCTCATCTATCACCTTACCGGCTACAGCTGGCAAACCAAACGATGCGGTGCTGCTTACATGTATCATCTTTTCTACGCCACTTACCAACGCTGCATTCATCACATTGGCGGCTCCTTCAATATTCACCTTCATCATCTGGTCAACCTCCGAGGGGATAAAAGAGATAACTGCTGCGCAGTGATATACCTGCGTTACACCCTCCATGGCCTCTTCCAGCGAGGGTATATCCAGCACATCGCCTTCTACCCATTCTATCTGTCCATCTACATCATTCAGTAAAGAAGTATCCGACATTACCCGCTTGATAGCGCGCACTTTCTCGCCCTTAGCTAAAAGGTGGCGCGCGAGGTAAGAACCCACTAAGCCGGTAGCGCCGGTTATTAAATTCATTGATTAAGGTTAACAGTGCGAAGTAAGCAAATTATATACTTGTCTGTTTTACAAAAAGCCACTGCTGACTGTCCTCTTCAGTATATGGTAAAAAAGAAACCCCGAAATCAAAAGCTTTCGGGGTTTCTTTTTACTTGAAAATGGTCTATCTTCCCATGCTTTTCAATTCTACATTTGGCCCGCGCTCAAAACGCAGGTCGGCAAATTTAGATAAACGGTTACCCACCATAGCATCAGCTACATTGCAGGTAATACTCCACTGAAAAGCGGTGTTGCTGGTGCCACCACCAAGTTCTATTACATCAAAACCAGTAGCCGTTTTGTTAGTTACAAATACGCCCTTACAATCGCCTTCCAGTTGTACAAATACACGTAGTGGGTGCTGTTCGCTAATCGTTACATTTTTAGCCAAAATGGGATCAATAGTAATATGCGCACGGCCGTTTACCAATTGGCCCTGCCCATAATCCTGGAAGTAAAACTCAGGTGTTTCAATAGCGTGTAGCGTTGCCGAATTACCGTTTAAATCGGGTACCGCAGTAGATACAGTACCTACTGCATTTTGCCATATTTTGTAGTGGGTATTAGATACTGACCAGGCCTCTACTAAAGTAGTAGAGTTTGCTTGTCCGTTAACGTTTCCATTAATAAAATAGCCTGCCGCCGATTGGGTATTGGGGTTTATAGAAGTTTGTAAGGCACTTACGCCATAATCGTACCCAAAAAATGCGCCGCCCGCTCCTTGTGGCGGTGCTGCACCCTGCACGTTATTAGCGTTACCTACTACGCCATAAGCAGAGGAAGCACTGATAGCTTTGCCATACACACCATAGCCCTGGTTATTGCTGGCATAGCCATACACGCCGGTAAGGTTGCTAAAGAAAGCACCACCGGCACCACCAGATACTACAGTAAAACTTTGCACATTATTACCTATACCCAATACACCTGTACCCGTAGGGTTCAGGTTAGCCCCATATACACCATAACCCAGGTTTTGCTGTGTAGCACCAAACACACCGTTACCTGTGCCACTGCCCGGTGCAGCTGAGTTTTGACCACTTATACCAATGCCTGTAGCACCGGTGTTGGTTATTACAGCCACCGATGTATTTATGCCGCTGGTTATATGCAATGGATAAGTAGGAGTGGTTACACCAATACCAACGTTACCTGTGCCAGATAATGCAAGATTAAATCCTGAAAGGGCAATGTCAGTATTAGCAGTAAGAGGGCCACCTAACTGAATATCATTACTGCCCTGCACAAACTTTACACCATTGCTGGCTGCTGAAGTACCTGCCCCTGATGGGCCGGTAGGGCCTGTAATGCCTACACCGGTTGGTCCGGTTGGCCCCGTAACTCCGGTAGCACCCGTACCAGCCGGGCCTGTAGGGCCCGTGGCTCCGTTTTGACCGGGGGTGCCGTTATTTCCCGCTATACCGGCAGCACCCGTTGGACCGGTAGGGCCTTGCTGCCCTGGTGCGCTGTTGCCTGCATATAAAGCATACGGAACACTCAACAACTGGTCGGCACCCATACTGGTAAAATTACTGCCGCCTGCCAGGTCAATTTCTACCTGTAAGTATTTATCGCCGGCACCCCAGTTAACTGTCAGCATGCTGCCCGCAACTACAGTACCTTCGCCGATTTTGGCGGTCAGCAAACCAAACTGATTGGTGGTAAGCAATTGTGTTTCGCGGTAGAGTACCGAGCCGGTACTGCTAAGGTCGCGGATGGAGAAACGAATACTAACATCCTGGTTTGCCACCACGGTACCGTTTGTATTGCGCACTACAGTTTGGTAGTTAATTTTTTGTGGGGCTTGCCCAAAGCTGAATTGTATAACCAATAAGGCTACAACAAAGTAGATTATTTTTTTCATGTCTGAATTTTAGAAGTGCGAAAGATACATGATATTGGCCATAATCCTGCGGCTTTTAATGAAATAGCTAATTTGCGTAAAGGGGCACGTTAGTGCAGCAAATTATTCCTGAAAATAAACCCTTTTTACACGA
>DATGXP010000315.1:0-1850 GCA_035298845.1 Chitinophagales bacterium | reverse complement strand
ATAATACAGAAGATAAGTTTTAGTTGTATGCTAAGCGAGGCAGTAGATGAACAATTAAAACTGAGCAATACAAAATCGCTTATAATTTGCGGAGTGGAAGCCCACGTGTGTGTGTTAAAAACCGCCCTTGAAGCTATTGAGCAGGGATATGAGGTACATGTGGTAGCTGATGCTGTAAGCAGCAGAACAAGTGAAAACAAGCAGCTGGCTTTAGAGAGGATGCGCCAATCGGGTATTTACATTACATCGGTAGAAATGATACTATTTATGCTGATGAACGAAGCAGGCACCGATGAGTTTAAAGCAATTTCTAAGCTTATAAAGTAGGGTGCTGTTGCTTTACAAACTGAATAATCACGCATCTTTGTGTTCAGATGTATACTTTGATTTACTTTTTAGCTTTACTTACTTCGGCAGCGCTTTTGTATTCGGCAGGTATTTTAAACTCTGCATCGGCCAGGTCGGTAGTTGAAGCAGATACCAGTTCAGATGAGCCGGTAACATTTCCATTCAAATCGCGGGTAACAGAAGAAACAGGAAAGCCTTCAAGCTTTGCCTCACTTAATACCTGTAAGGCCAGGTCTGTTTTAAAGAAAGATGCAAAGCGGTAAAAGGCCGGGGTAAAGTCTTTGGTAACCCACATCTCTGTAACAGTAGATGCACCGGTAGCAATTATTTTTTCGCAGTTAATGCCCGATACAAGTTTGGTTTCGCCTGTACGCTGAATGGTATAACCGCCGGCAGTTTTTGCTTTAATATTCTGCACCGGTATGGCAAAATATGTTTTCTGCACACCTGCCGGCACAGGGCCATCGCTATACGTAAGCAACTGTCCGCCGGCAACATCTGGAATAAAAAATGTATTGGTGTTAAGGTCCTTATCGCTAAACTGCATTTTCATTTTACACTGAGAGGAAGTAACATACCAGGTTACTGTAATATTTTGCCCGCCGGCACCGGCTGCATATTTTTGTGTAACCGTTAAGCCATTACCAGCCTGCAAAGCCGTGGCTGCAAAAACAAATAATATAATCAGGAGGTTTTTCATGATAGTAGTCTTTATAAAAGCTGCACCTATGGTTTTAAAATTAAAATACAGAAACTTTACCCTTAACCTGCGATGAATTGTAAGTACCATCAGGAAGGCCAAATAATGGGTGGTTGTTACGTTTTACAGCTTTGCCGGGGTCTAAGCTGGTAGGGCCGTAAAATGGCAATATACCGCCCGGAATAGGGATTGGAATACAGATAGTACCAATAATAGGAATATCCACACACACTTCAAGCGCTACGTCTATATAACCAGGTGTACCCATTTGGGCAAAAGCGCCACCATCGCCACCATGAGCGCTAGGGGTTATATTGATAGAAGCTATGCTAATAGGAATAGTAATTGGGTAATTAGCCTGTGGGCCTAAGCCGGGCACAGAACCTATACAGCAAGTGGCATCGCCACCATTTTGAAACAAGCCAAGCGTGATACCACCGCCCTGGTTCACAGTGCCTCTTGCACCCGACTCCGAACCGCCGCCGCCGCAGAAACCAAAGCCAATTACGATAGAGCCAATGATTGGAATGCTGGGTGTGCCCAGGGCAAAACCAACTGAACCACCACCACTACCACCGCCATAAATAGCACCGGTATTAAGCAAATAGGTGCGGGTAGTAAGATCTACCGCATCGCCCCCAAACTCGCCTTGCTCCCCCCCTACTATCAACAATCCGCCGTTTTGAAAATTGAAGCCACCACCGTTTCCACCACGACCTAAAATATCGCCGGCATTTACCAGACAAACTACCGAGTTAGGGTCGAGGTTGCCCGAGGTATAAGCCGGGATGGTATGGTCGGT
>DATGXP010000314.1:0-2355 GCA_035298845.1 Chitinophagales bacterium | reverse complement strand
GCGCTCGGCATCAGGTCCCGCGGGGCGGCTTTTAATCCGGCGGATAAGAAAATTTTTAACCAGCCTGCTTCGTAGCAGAAAACCAATCCGATTCGACATTTTCATGCTCGAAATAACTTTATCGGGCAGGCAGTTGTATACCGTTATGTTCGGTATACCCGTAGTGCGAAAGGCAGTAGATATATCGCCCCAGGCAATCGCTACAGCGTTTCTTTTTTTACTATCGTTAAACTTTATCTGCTTAAGCAATTCGCCATTGGGCACTTTTTCTAACTCCCCATTACGGCGCACTACACAATCTTCACCTAGGTTTTCTGCCACCGTTATAGCGGTGCCATGCGATATCGACCCGCCCTTCATCATCAGGGCCAGTTCCAGTGTATCTACATTCGGCACTTTATCTTTTAAATACAACGATAAGCAATCGGTAGGCACTACATCAAATCCTACGCCCGGCATTAGTAGTATGCCCGCATCTTTTGCCGCCTTATCCAGCTTAAACATATCTTCAAACACATCATACTCCCCCGTTATATCCAGGTAGTGTGTTTTTGTTTTAAGGCAGGCTGCTGCCATTTGTTTGGCTGTATATCTAAACGGCCCGGCACAGTGCAGCACCACCTTTACATCTTTTATCCCCTCAGTCACATCGCTCTCGTTTTTTAAATCAAACACGCGAAAGGGTAGATTAAGGCTTTGCGCCAGTTCTTTCACTTTTGCTGCATCGCGCCCGGCAAGTATTACCTGTACTTTTTGTGCCGCTGCCAGTTCGCTTATTAGTCTGCCGGTATAGCCGTAGCAACCGTATATCAGTATTCCTTCTTTCACAATAGTCCTGTTTTTATTAGGTATTCAAACTTAATTTGTTTTAGCGCTATATATGCACTGCGCCTATTAATTTGTAGTATTAGCTACGTTAATACACTAAGATGAAAATATACCTTATACCGGGTTTGGGTGCCGATAGGCGCATGTATTACCAACAGTTTAAGGTATTTCCGCAAGCTCAGGTGCTCGAGCATTTTGTGCCCGCCAGGAATGTAACAATGCCAGAATACGCTCAGCAAATGGCTAAAGGCATAGATACTTCTGAACCTTTTGCTTTAATTGGCACTTCGCTTGGAGGCATTATCTCTGTAGAGTTATCCCGCATTCTAAATCCCGAAAAAATCATACTTATCTCATCTGTAAAATCCCGCGATGAGATGCCCGCCTTTATCCGTTCTATGAAATACCTGCGCCTGCATCGTATCCTTTCAGGCGATGGCTATAAGCGTTTCAACAAACTGGCTGCTAAAAGGCTGGATAGCCGCGGCGATTCGCAGGATGCGGCGCTTATTATGGAAATGATGAACGATATCCCTTCTGCATTTATCGATTGGGCCATCAATGCCGTAGTGCATTGGTCGCCACCAAAAGAATACCGAAGTGATATAGTACACATTCACGGCACCAACGACCTGTTGTTTCCAATTGCCAGGCTAAAAAATGCAATTGCTGTACCCAATGGTTCGCACATTATGAACATGACAAAAGGAGAGGAGGTAAACCGATTGCTACTAGAGGCTATAAATGGTAAGTAATGATTTTAGGGGTGTATAGGCTGTTACTAAATGCCATGGGCATACTGTCCTCTGTTGGCTGCTTTTGCTCCAGGTTGTATTTTGGCTGTTTGTATTATCCCTCCCCTGGGGGGAGGTTAGGTGGGGGAGGCTGTTGGCTAGTTGCACTGTTACGGGATGGCGGAGAGCCTGTCCCGATCGGAGTGGCGGGATGGTTTCGCTTCAGCGAAACCGGAGGTGGATGAGACCTTAATGTACGTATAGGCTGAATTAAGAAGCTACTGGTAAGATTCATTCCCTTTTGGTTTAGATTTATAAGCGCTTTGTTAGTTTAGTTTACTTAAAATTGCTCCTATGCAAATCACCTTCCCTAAAGACTTCTTCTTCGGCACTTCTACGGCTAGCTACCAGATAGAAACTCCGTTTGAGCACGACTGGCAAGGTGAAAAAACCCGCGATGGGCATGTGTTCAATCGCACCTCCGATCACGAAAAGCGCTTTAAAGAAGACGCGGAGATAATAGCTCATTGCGCCCCCAACTACCGCATGAGCCTGATGTGGAGCAAACTACAACGTGCCCCTTATGCAGATTTTGATGCCGCCACCGTAGCCGAATACAAAGTTTTTATTGAAGACCTGAAAGCACGTGGCGTAAACATTATGATGGTACTGCACCATTTTACCAATCCGCTGTGGTTTGCTGCCAAAGGCGGTTGGGAGAAGAAGGAGAATATAGATATGTGGGTCGACTTTTCTAAAAAAGTAGTTGACGAATTTGGTTCGTATGTTTCGT
>DATGXP010000313.1:0-8011 GCA_035298845.1 Chitinophagales bacterium | reverse complement strand
GTGCATTAGCTCCACCACCAACTTTTACAGAAGAAGCGTCGTCGTTCCCGGTACCGCCAAGACTTTTGGCGGTAACCAACGCGCCGTTATCGGCCAGACATATAAAGGAGATATCATCTCCACCTGCCGAAGTTAAAGTAGTGGTGCCTGCACCCGGGTCAAAATCAAATGTGCCCGAATATTTACCAACTACAAGAATTCTTCCGGAGTTATCGCTTGTAATTGTATTACCAAAGCCACCAAAAGCAGCATGCCACATGTAGTTTCCAGAAGTACCGTTCAACTTGAGCACAAACATGCTTTGCGCACCCAAAGAGGTGCCATTGGCTACTCCGGCATCCGGATCAAAATCAATTGTTCCGACAAATGAACCAAGGAGCCATATATTGCCATTCGAAATGCACAGGCTTTTAGCGTAATCATATCCTGTGCCGCCAATACTTTTAAGCCAAAGCAATTGCCCTGTGGACGAGTACTTGGCTATAAAAACATCTGCCTGCCCAATAGAGGTAAGTGTAGAATTTCCGCTACTGAAGTCAAAGTCAACATTTGTTCCACTGTATGACCCTGTTATATAAACATCTCCCGATGCATCCGTAATGGTTGCGTTAACGGTAGAGGAGTTTGGGCCTGGTAAACTCATACCCCAATTCAACAGCGGCCCATCGGCGGCATGTGTAAATTGAAATGAGAAAAATGCGGTGATAAAGAGTAGTTTTTTTAGCATGATTGTGTGTGTTTTTGTTGTTGCAAAGCACGTTCATGCTCGTTTTTAATTCAAGCTAAACTTATCTCAAAATTGGGTTAGTCAAACCTTATTTATTTGTTTACTATTGTACCCGGATGGCAACTCTGAAAGAACTACACGACCTGGTTCATGTGCTTGATAAGAACGAAAAGAAGTTCATAACCATAAGTATGGATGCCCTGGCCGGCAAAGCACGCGATCGCTATAAAAAAGCATTCCATAATATAAATGAGCAGCTGGATTTTGATGCAGAAAAATTAAAAAGAAAGCTGGGCCGCGATGTAGTGGGCATGAGCGTTAGCGAGGCCAATAATTATGTTTACGATTTCATTTGTAAAACTATAGTAGGTTATCAGCCAGGTAAAAAATTGGGTTATACAAACCAATTAAAATTGATAGAGCTTTTTGTCAACCGTAAGCTTTTTGCTGCAGCACACAAGCATTTACAGAAACTGATTCCCGAATTGGAGGAGCACTCTTCATTCTCTTTGATACAGCGCGCGCATGAACTACAGGAAATAATAACCATTAGTTATGGCCCTGTAAACAGCGACTACAATTTCAGAGAAAAGTTTTTTAAAGAACGAATTGCGGCTACAGAAATGCAGCGTCAGAACATCGATTTCCTGTATCTCAATTTTCGCTTTTTTCAATTGCTTAAATCAGAGGGCCTTCCACGTACAGCGCATCAGGCAAAAAAATATCTGGAGATATGGCAGGAACCTCTGCTGCATATACCTATTGCCGATATTCATGACCGCACTATAAAAATTTACTATATACTTCGCGGAGCTCTTATGTCGGTGCTGATGATGCCCGGTGCCGATGATGAAATAAGAAAACATTTAAAGGATTTTCGGCAGCGAATGAAGAATATGAAACTGCCCCTGGCCGAGATTGATCTGCTCGACCTGCTTTTAAGCAACATGGGTGCAGCCAGCGAAATCAACTGGAGCGAATTACAGCAAATAAAAGTACGTACAAAGGAATTGCTACACGATGTACCTATTCAAAGTGTCCATCAACGCACAATGGCCAAGCTTATAATTGTCGAACTCACTTTTTATTTACGGAAGGGCAATTTTGCGGAAGGAATTAAATACATGGATTTGATAATAAAGCCTAAGGAGCGCCAGTTATGGAAAGATGCACCATTGGCTTATATGATACCATTTACCTGTGCCCGCATTCATTATTTGAACAACGACCCCGATAAGGCGCTCGATTATTTATTAATGATTCAGGACCAGGAAAAGGTTATGCGCCCGTATTTTCTAATTAGTTACCGGTTCTTGTTTTTGCTATGCCATTACCGGCTTAAAAACTTTCAGTTTCTTGATTCCGCCATTACTTCGCTCACGCGAAGCCTGAATAAGCTTGATAAAATGTATGCTCCCGAAAAAGCAATGTTGCAGTTTTTACGCCACGCCGGCCATACTGATAAAATAGGGCATCATTTGCAAAAACTCTCTACCAGTTTAAATGCATATAAATCTGACCCTTACCACCAGATATTTTTCGAGTTTGGCGATTATTCTGATTGGCTTAAAAGCACCTAAGCCGGAATAAAATAGTGTGCCGGCACCTGCCGAAGGAAGAAATTTCTCCTTCTTGTTTTTCTCCGGTATTTCTTTGGCATGGTTTATCAGCCGTTGTTGGTTGGGGTTGGTGCGCGTGTCGCCAATGCTCAACTGCCGCAGATAATTTCTGTATCGCTCGCGACAAGGTTCCCTAAGTCTGTAGCGCTGGCCAGCAGCCAGGTTTTCGTATATCAGTATCTGCTGCTCTTCGGCAGCAGTTTCAAGTTGCTGTTTAAGCTGCGCAATTTTTTCGCGGTATTCTTTAAGGTTCAATCCTAACATAAGCCGGCCAAAGGAATACAAATAATGGGTTAATTGACATATTCCTCTTCATAAGTCGCAACATATTATCAAACAGTTGTAAGAAAAACATTTCCATCTTCGCACCGCAATGAATAAATCAGTTCGGGCCCACGTTTTTCTTTTTATAGTCAACTTGTTTTACGGGGCGGGGTTTACCGTTAGCAAAATGGTAATGCCGGAGTTTATCAGGCCCTTTGGGTTTATCTTTATGCGCGTATCCATTACCACAGTATTGTTTTTTATACTGCACTGGTTTTGGTTAAAAGAAAAAGTAGAGAAGAAAGATTTTCTGTTGTTGGCAGCCTGCGCCATGTTTGGCGTAGTCATTAATCAGGAGATGTTTTTTATGGGCCTTAGCATTACCACGCCTATTAACGCTGCCCTTATCATGATAATGACACCCATACTGGTGTTTGTTATCTCTTTCTTCCTATCGCACGAAAAGGCCACCTGGCAAAAAATTGCCGGCCTGGTAATAGGGCTGAGTGGCGCATTGGTAATACTAGCCGGAAAAGGGTTTAATTTTTCAAGCGCTACCCTTCTGGGCGATTTGTTTATTCTTATAAACGCCACCTCTTATGCTATATACCTGGTAATGGTGCGGCCGCTGATGAAAAAGTATCACCCGCTTACAGTTATCAAATGGGTGTTTTTCTTTGGCCTGATACCGGTTACTTTTTTCGGGTTTAACCAGTTTGCGCAAATACAGTGGCATACATTTACCACTCAAACCTGGTTAGCAGTAGCTTTTGTAATTGTATGCACTACATTTTTTGCTTACCTGCTCAACATGCTGGCGCTGCGCGAGGTGCACAGCAGCGTAGTGGGTGCTTATATTTACCTGCAGCCTATTATAGCTACGATAATATCTATTTCATTGGGTAAAGATGCTATCACCTTCGAAAAAGTGCTATCTGCAGTTTTAATCTTTAGTGGGGTTTACTTGGTATCTTTTGCTGGTGGTGTCAAAATGTTCAATAAGCCCGAGAAAGAACCGGATAGCGATGACATGATACTGGAGTAATTGCCAGGGTTTTATTTGCCACCAGCAGTAGGTTTATAGTCTGTGCATGCAAATCAACTTTCAAATTGGCCACTTCTTCTTTAAGGCGTGTTTTCATTGCACCGGTAGTAGTTTGTATCAAAAATTCCAGTTGGTCTATTTGCGATTGGATAAGATTTTTAATTGCTTTCATACTAAGGTTAGTTCAATCAATGTGCCATCGGGCGTTTAGTATGCTAATTGAACGTTAGTTACAAAGCTGGTTTAGTAAACATACTGGTGCCTGTGGTATTTACATGCATCTTCGCAAACATTTCGGATTAAATTACCGGGTATCCTTGCCCAATAAGGCACTACCCGCGGGTAAGCCCGGGATTTATTACCCATTGAGGGTAGTTGCAGGCTTTGACCTCAGGTTAGGGAGGGGCAAAAAGCAATTTTTGTCCCTCTCTTGTGTATCGTCTGCCGTCTATTAACTTCGCCCCATGCTAAAATCAATGACAGGCTTCGGTAAAGCAAGCGGACAAATAGATGAACGCACTGTAAATGTTGAGATTAAATCGCTCAATAGTCAGAAGGGCCTTGACCTAAGCATAAAGCTACCCAGCAAATACCGCGAGTATGAATACGCCCTGCGCAACAAGGCCAACTCTACTTTACAGCGCGGCAAAATTGATATCTACATTACGCTGGAGCATAACACCGCCGCCAGCGAGTTAACTCTGAACAAAGAATTAATCAAATCATACTTTGAAGAATTAAAAGCCATAGCCGATGAAGTAGGCACCAGCAGCGATAACCTGCTGCCTACTATAATGAAAATGCCCGATGTAATTGGCGAGAGCCACGAAGAGGCCAGCGAAGACGAGCTGAACCGCATTGAAGAAATACTGGCTAAAGCTATCAGCGAGGTAGAGTCGTTCAGGGCAGCCGAGGGTAAAACCCTGTTTACCGAACTTACCCTGCGCATTACCAATATCGAAAAACTATCGGCAGAGTTAAACGCCGAAGACAAGCGCCGGGTAACAGAAATACGCGAGCGCCTGAAGAATAACCTGGAGAGCTTTATACCTAAAGATAAGATTGACAGCAACCGGTTTGAACAGGAGGTTATTTACTATATAGAAAAGCTGGACATAACCGAAGAGCTTACCCGCCTTAAATCGCACTGCGACTATTTTAAAAACTGCCTGGGCGATAAAGAGGAACAAAAAGGCCGCAAGCTTAATTTTATAGCGCAGGAGCTTGGCCGCGAAATAAATACCGTGGGCAGTAAAGCCAATGATGCCATAATGCAGAAGATAGTGGTGAACATGAAAGATGAACTGGAGAAAATTAAAGAGCAAACCAATAACATTTTATAAAACCCCTAAATCCCCTAAAGGGGACTTGAAATACAAAAACAAGAAAACCGAGAGCAAAGATTTTAGATAATATAAATACAGTATGAGCGGACATTCATTTACCAGGGTTTTAATACCACCTAAAAAGCTAATCATTATTACTGCACCGAGTGGTGCGGGTAAATCTACCATAGTACGCAAGCTGCTTAAGCACCACCCCAATGTGGTGTTTTCGGTATCGTGCACCACGCGCGAAAAGCGCACCGGCGAAGAGCATGGCGACCACTACTATTTCCTGGGCGTAGATGAGTTTAAGCGCAAAGTAGCTGCCGGCGATTTTGTAGAACATGAGGAAGTTTACCCTGGTAAATTTTACGGCACGCTTAAAGCCGAACTGGAAAGAATCTGGAATCAGCGCAAAGTGGTGATATTTGATATTGATGTAAAGGGCGCATTGAACCTTAAAAAGCAATTTGGCAACGATTGCCTTACCATTTTCATTGCACCACCATCTAAAGAGTCGCTGGTAAACCGCCTTAAAAACCGCGGCACCGAAGACGAAAAGAGCCTGAAAGCACGTATCAAGCGCAGCGAAGAGGAACTTACCTACGCCGATAAGTTTGATAAAATAGTGGTAAACCACGATTTTGACACCGCTTACATGCGCACCAAAAACCACATCACCAACTTCCTTAAGCCGCAGACTGTTCACGTTCACTAGCAGGGGATGATGGCACGACCAGGCATGGCCGGTGCCGGGCCAGTCATGCTATCATTTACCCAATTTGTTAATTGCCTAAAAGAACTTACTGGGCGTTTGCTTTTTTAAAAAGAGCCATTACTTTCATGTAGCGATAATCGCACGGGCGCATGGAAACACTTATTACATCAGGTATCGAAGTTCAGGTAGAAACTATATTTCAGCCAGAGCACTCTATGCTTAGCAACGAGTTTTTCTTCAACTACCACATTACCCTGTTTAACCACAACAATTTTACCGTGCAGCTTATAAGCCGCAAATGGAAAATTACCGACTCTAACTTCGATAAGCGCTTTGTAGAAGGCGATGGAGTAGTAGGCCGCCAACCGGTGCTATACCCCGGCGATTCATTTCAATACGTATCGGGCTGCAATCTACTTACCGGTATAGGTAAAATGGAAGGCATCTACATTTTCGAGAACAAGCAACTGCGCAAACAGTTTGAGGTTAAAATTCCCGCCTTTAAGATGGTAGCACCTATGGTGCTTAATTAATTGTATTCGGCCAATAGTATCTACAGGTTATAGCCGCATTTGGCTGAATGCGTTACGCATCAAACTTATACCCAATACCCTTGATGGTTTTAAAGTAGTCGTCACCTATTTTTTCGCGTAGCTTACGTATGTGTACATCTATGGTTCTGTCGCCTACAATAGTATCGTTACCCCACACTTTGCTTAATATCTCTTCCCGCTTAAATACACGGCCTGGTTTGCTTATAAGCAGGTTTAGCAGTTCAAACTCTTTGCGTGGCAGCGAAATTTCATTGCCATCTTTTATAACCAGGTAGCGCTCGCGGTCAATTTCAATATTACCTACTACCAGTTTGCCGGCCGTTTCGTTGGTTTCCAGCCTGCGTAGCAGCGCCTTTATGCGGCTGATAAATACGCGTGGTTTAATAGGCTTGGTTATATAATCATCGGCACCCACTTCAAAACCTGCTATCTGCGAATAGTCTTCATCGCGTGCTGTAAGAAAAGTGATAATGGTGTTTTTAAACTCCGGTAGGTTACGCAATTCGCGGCAGGTTTCTATACCGTCCATTTTGGGCATCATCAGGTCCAGTATTATCAGGTGTGGGTTCATTTTCTTGGCCATTTGTATAGCCTCTATCCCGTTACTGGCAGTGTATACCCAAAAACCTTCCTTCTCAAGGTTATATTTCATAAAATCCAACACATCGGTTTCATCATCTACCAGTAAAACCTTAAAATCATTTACGTCCATTTTGCCATTTTTTATTTAATGCGAAGGTAGCCTCCCAATGTTAAGTCAAGGTTAACACATTTTTAATATAGCAGTAGAAACTGGTAGTTATCTGTGTTATTCAAAGTTTCCTTCGCATTTGGGCTTAATACTTACTTTTATGGTAACCAATACCCATACGCCATGCTAAAATCTACCTGCCTCGTATTTGCTATACAACTACTTGCTTTTGTATTGCCTGCACAAAATATTGAAGACCTGGCAGCTTATGAAAAGAGCATGATGCCCGGCACACAACTCACGTACGATGTAAACTCGGGCGGCAAAAAATACCAGTTGATAGCTACGCTAAAAAAGGCGGGAGAAGAAATCTCTTTTTTCTGGAAAACCACCGAGAGCACACCGCGGTCTGGTACTGTAAGTGTTACCAATACTGCCGTAACCAAAGCAGATGCGCTTAACAATTATTTTACCGGTGGCGATACTAAGCTGGATAAAGAAACCGCCCTGTTTCTAAGCCAAAAAATGTTCAACGATATATCGTCTACCTCTGCAGCCAACATAAAGGTAAATGGCGCCAGCGATACCACTACTGCGCTTAGCAACACTATAGGCGAGTTTAATTTTAATCTGAACGGTAACCTGGTGGCCATACCGGGATGGGAGCTGCAGGGCGGCAGCGATATTAAATATACCGTGCAGGTGCTGGAATCTTTTAAGTTTCCGCTTATCTATCTTTTAGATATCGGCTGGACTATGCAACTGGCAGAGGTGAAGATGCCTTAGTTGTATACTACTATACACAAGCACATTCGCGCGTTGATTAGTAGCGCATAGTATTCCTATCTTTTCAGTTTATTGTAGCGGAATATACCACCCATGCTTACGCTGTTTAAGGATATATATTACTCATTCCCCGTACAGTTGTTGTTGCTTTCCTTTAAGCGGCACCAGTTTTTGCTTTTTTTCTGGCTACTCATGTTTGCCATAATAGTAGGTAAATTTGGCGCGGGTATAGGTACTCACTCTGTATTGCTCGATCCCGAGTATTTAGGCAACGTAGGCTAC
>DATGXP010000312.1:0-2914 GCA_035298845.1 Chitinophagales bacterium | reverse complement strand
TCTGGCGCAAAAACGAACATTGTGTCATGTAGCTGAATATCTATAGCATTTTGCCCCGCAACAACCATACTCGCTGCGTAGAATAGAGGTATTGTAATAAGAAACCAATTATGTGGAGACGAAAAAAAGCGTTTCACTGAGTATAGCTAAGATCTTTATTACAGCAAATAAATAGAAAATGATGAAAATGTGTAACTACAACAACCCGGTCTAACTCTTTTGATGGTTATTACATAAAGGATTGCCTAAACCCTGTAAGCCCCAACGGGGCGCAATCTATTAGCATCGGGTGAAGCCCGATGTAAATTACGAGTGTACCTTTAAGGCCTGAAAGGCCGTAGTATTTTCGGGCCACTACGATTACGCCCTTGCAGGGCTTTAGTTTAGTTTGTTACGTACACAGGCCTTCGACCTGTGCTGATAGATGAAGGCCTTTCAGGCCATGCTTAAGTGTTCCAGCCTTCGTGGGTTTAATCTTTAGAAAGTAATTTGAATTAAAGCCGCAGCCTGTCAGGATGTGCATTTTTGCATAGGGTAATTATGGGCAATGCATTACTGGCATGGTTTACGCACCATAGCTTTTACATTAGAAGCCTACTACCTCTTCAGCATACACCCCGCCGAACAACATAAGTAGCGCTCGTGCCATAGAGCTGCCCTTCCTTGCAGCGTTGTTATTTTTTACGATTTACAAACTCTGCATACATGACTCAAAAATTACTTCTTACATCTTTTACGGCTTTTGTTTTGGGTATATTGCCCAACATGGGCATAGCGCAGGCTCCCACTTTGGGCACTGCGGCCAACTTTGTTTTATTTTCTACCGATGGGGCTGTGAGTAATACCGGCCAATCGCACATTACGGGCAAGGTGGGCACCAATAATGGCAGCAGCACCGGTTTTGGCAATGTAGATGGCCGTATGCACGATGGCGACCTGGTAAGCGCGCAAGCCGCCGCCGATTTGCTGATTGCTTACAACCAGCTAAACGCGGCTATACCTACATTTAACCAGGCCCCGCTATTGGGCAACGGGCAAATACTTACGGCCGGTGTGCATGCCATTGGCAGCGCGGCTACGCTTAACTTAAACCTGATACTGGATGGGCAGAACAATGCCAACGCTGTTTTCATTTTTAAAATACAGGGTTCGTTTTCTACCAATGCGGCGGCTAAAGTAAAGCTGATTAACGGTGCACAGGCGTGCAATGTGTTTTGGAAAGTAGAGGGCCGTGTAAATATGGCTACCGGTACTACCATGCGCGGTACTATAATAGCCAACAACGATGCTATAGAAATGAGCACCGGCGATACACTGGAGGGCCGTGCCCTTAGCACCACCGGCGCAGTTACAGTAGATGGCGTATTAGCTTATACTCCGCTGGGTTGCGGTACACTGGTACTTACAGGGCCTATAGCCCCGGCACTGGGTACTACAGCCTGCTATGCTGTGTTCTCATCCAGTGGTGCGGTTTCTAACTCGGGCATTACGTATATAACCGGCGATGTAGGAACCAACGTGGGCCTTACTACCGGCTTTGACAGTGCTTATGTAAATGGCACCATACACCCGGTGCCCGATACATCTACCGCGCGATGCGCTGCCGACCTGGCTGTAGTATACAACTACCTGAATGTATTGCCGCACGATATTGAGTTACTATACCCCGCGCAATTTGGCAACGGGCTGGTGCTTACGCCACACACTTATTTAATGAACGCCGCTACGGTGTTTACCGATACGGTTTTTTTAAATGCGCAAGGCAATGCCGATGCGGTGTTTGTTATAAAAATTAACGGCGCTTTATCAACCGGTACCTACGCTACCGTGCAGCTGGTTAACGGCGCACAGGCCAAAAATGTATACTGGAAAATAGATGGTGCTGTAACCATCAACAACTACTCGGTGATTAACGGTACGCTGGTGTGCAACAATGGTTCGCTGGGTGCTATAAACACCGGTGTGGTTATCAATGGCCGCGCACTCACCACCAACGGTGCCTTAACCGCCGCAGCTATTACAGTTACTATGCCGGCAGGTTGTGGTGTACTGCCAACAGATATTACTAGCCCAACCACCGACGGTGGTGTACTGGCTGTATACCCTAACCCCTTTACCAGCGAGCTGAACATAGCGGTAAGCAATGAACTGCTGACCGCCAAACCGCAACTGTATTTGTATAACGCATACGGACAACGCGTACTGGATATAGCTATAGTTATGCAAAGTACCACTTTGCCTACCACCATGCTTAGCAGCGGCATCTACTTTTATAAAGTAATAGCTGGCAGTAAAGTAAGCAGCCAGGGCAGGCTGATAGCGCAATAATGCAGGCCGGCGCACAATTTACAGAGTAAACAGATTCTTCATTTTTCTATATACTATAAAATACAAAACAATATGACACCAGCAAAAAACTTAGGCATTTGGATGGACCACTCCAGCGCCCATATTACCGAGCTAACCACTCCGTTTGTTACCACCGTTATTCAGTCGGATTTTACGCATGAAGCCAAAGGCGAATCAATGAGCAAAAGCGAGAACATAATGCATAATAAGGAGCAGCATCAAAATGCATCGTACTACAAAAAGATAGGCGCTGTAATTAAAGGGTTCGACGAGGTGGTGCTGTTTGGCCCTACTACTGCTAAAAGCGAATTGGCTAACCTGCTGAAGGACGACCATCATTTTGAGAAAATAAACGTGGTAGTAAAGCATGCCGACAAAATGAGCACGCACGAGGAGCACACTTTTATAGCTGAGCACTATTCGCGCTAGGCCCATTGTATACACACTTCACATATTCATCACATCATAAAAATTAATACATGAAAAATACGACTTACTTTTTACTGGCGCTGTTGTTTGGTTGCGCCTTATGCCTTTCATCTTGCGTGTCAAAAGGAAAATACCT
>DATGXP010000311.1:0-9990 GCA_035298845.1 Chitinophagales bacterium | reverse complement strand
ATATCCACCAATGTGGGCTTGCCGTCTGTAACCAGCACTTTTTTCACTTCCTGCTTGTCATATCCTATATATATAACCTCCATATCGTATGTGCCGGCAGCCAGATTGGAAATACAATAGCTACCATCAAAATCTGTAGTTCCTCCGCCAACCGACTTTCCATTTTGCATTACTACCACATTTGCAACAGGAATACCCTCTTCATTTTCATCGGTAACCTTACCACTGATAGAACAGTTGCCCGCAGGGCGAAATGCAAGCAATACAGTTAGCAGTGCCATTAAGATTAAAGTGATGTGTGTTTTGTTTTTTGATTTCATAAAAAATGGTTTTAGTGTTTCTATCCATAAAGTTCGTGAAGCTGAATGATTCAAGTGTCACGCTTATGTAAAAGATAGATGCAGCTAAAAAATTATTCCATAAAAGCACAAACACTTTTGGTAGCACCGTAAAAAAAAAGTCGCAGATATAAATAAATCGCAGAATGAGCAAAAGGCGAATATCAAAACACCCACTACTCCTCCTCTCTTTCCGGTATAACCGTATCTACCGGCACTATCATTTTTAGGGCGGGACCCGTAAGTTTTACATTGGGTTGCAGGCCGGTAGTATCTACGGGAGTTATCCAACCCTTATAAGCCATGCGGCCGGTGAGTATCCTGAAATATCCGCTGAGGTAGCTTTTCATGTTGCCCTCTTTATCAAACTGGTATTTGAAATACTTAGGTGCCGGAATAATACCTGCCAGAAAAATGCTCTCCTGCAAGGCAAGTTCCGATGGGCTTTTATTGAAATAAAACCGCGAGGCCTCTGCTACCCCATACACATTGGGGCCCCATTCAATTACGTTGAGGTAAACTTCCAGCATCCGCTCTTTGGGTACTAAGCGAAGATTCTCTATCAGGTAAACTATCAGTGCTTCCTCGGCCTTGCGCGATACAGTTTTATCTCGGCTGAGAAAAACATTTTTAACCAGCTGCATACTAATGGTGCTGCCTCCGCGCGCAAAGCGGCGCTCTTTGTAGTTCTTTACAATAGACTCACGAAATGCCTCGGGCAGAAAGCCCCGGTGCAGCATAAACGATGGGTCTTCGCTTTGCAATACGCTTTTTACCAGGTAATCGCTTATGCGATTGAGGGGCGTAAACATAGGGTTAGATGGCGACACATCTATATTGCGCACAAACCGGTCTTTATCATAAGCCTCATACATAAAAGGGCCATTCATGCGCTCGTAATTTTCTGCTCCGTACTTACGAATGCCGAAATTTTTCTTCTTAAGCTCAGAATAAAACAACAGTGAATCGGGCTTGCCTGTATTGATACTAAACAACAAATCGTATTGCAGCGAACCGGTGCATGATATGCCCTTTAGTGTATTAAACATGCCCTGCGGCAGTGCATGAAAAAAAGTATCGCTCACTGTTTCGGGCATGTGCACGCCCATGGTAAATACTGTATCGGGTTTTATCTGATAGCAGGCATACAAGCGGCTGCTCATATCTTTTAGCATAACAGTAGACGATGAATCTAGCTCTACTTTATCGTCACTAATATTTAACCGGCCTTTAAACTGCGCGCGCTCAAACACTACATCATCGTTGGCCAGCCGCCAGTGATTGATATGAAAATCTTTGGCCTGCACAGAAGTATTTATCTGAAACTCGCTGCCGTTATCCTCAAACCTTAATGTGCCGGTTATGGTATTAAACCTGCACTTCAAACTTCTGTCGCGGTTAAGAAAAGGCAGATACGCTGTTGACTGTCCCACTCTTTCTACATCAAACTTACAACTCACATTCCTCTCCAACACCTCTCCTTTTAGCAGCAATGTATCGCTCATTCGCTGGTTGATAATTGAGCCCGCAAATAGCTTTTTATCGTACTTTAACTGCGGCACATAAATATTCTCTGCCTTGTTGGTGTCTATGTAGCTAATGTGCACATCGCCTATATCAAATGCTGTATTGAACATGCGCACCAATCGTGCTTTGCCGCTTTTAGCAAGCGATTTGAAAGTTGATACTTTGACGGTAGTTACATTATTACCCTTTTGCGTAGTGAGCGGAGATAATTTCAGGTTATTGCGCTCTGGTAAATTGTAAGCCGTAACTGTAACACCCCGCAGTATTACTTCATCGAAACCAATAGTAGCGGTAAGTAAATCGAGCAATGATAAATTTACTTTAGCCTCGCCCACCGTTAGCAGCGTATCGGCATTAACCGGCTGAATGTTCAAGCCGGATACGGTTACAACATCTAACCCGGTAAAAGAAACATGGCTGGCGCTGAGTGTTGCGCCGTAATTGCTGAGCACACGGGATTGTACCTTCTTAAATGCAAACTGTAAAAGTGAATTGCGCCCAACGAGAAACAGGAGCAGTAATAGCGCAAAGCCTGCTAATAACCCAACTCCCCACTTTTTAAACATAGGCCGCAAAGATATTCCAAACATCCACTATCGTTTCTGAGCAGCCATTACCTCATTAAACTTAGCCTGGTATTGGTCGGCCAGTGCTTTGTTGCCCTTATTGCGGTAAGATACTGATAAGTTCATATAAGCAGCCGGGTAGTTAGGGTTTAGTTCAATCAGTTTAAGGGCTGTGGCAATAGCCTCATCAAAACGGCCACTTAAACCATAAGCCACACCCAAATCTTCATAATACAACTCAACCTTAGGGTTTAGCTCTACTGCTTTTTTCAAATACTCGATAGCCATAGGGAAATTGTAAGCCGTTTTACCAAAACCGGTACCTATCTGGTAATAATCGGCAGCTGTGGCGGGGCGTATTTCGTTGCCTTTGTTCAGCCATATTTGTACCGAGTCGGGCTTATTCAACTTGGCATACATTTGCGCCAGCAGGAACCTGCACTCTACCTGCTCGGGCTTGGCGGCATATGCTTTCAGCAAATTCTCTTTAGCCAGCAGTGGCTGGTTAGTTTCGTTATACACTATGCCCAGGTTAAAGTTAGCATCGTAATATCCACCAACCCTAAAGGCTGCTGCTTTCTCATAAATAGGCACTACCAGTTCGGGCTTATGGTAACGTTTGTAAACAGCATTGCCCAACAACAAATAAGCATTGGAATGCGTAGGGTAAATGCGTATAGCTTCGTTTAAATGCGCTATGGATGAATCGAGCAGCAGGAACCGGATAGAAGAATCGGGCAGCATGTTGATAGCATTCAGGTCAGACTCGCTAAGGTCGCGGTTAAGGTCTTTAAAGAATGACTTTATCATACCGCTATCGCGCAGTGCCGGTATATCCGACTCGGCAGCTTTGGTTAAATCTCCCCCCAAAGAAGTTTGAATTTTAGAAGAGTTAGGGCTGTGTATAGCATCGCGGCGAAAAAGCGTAAAGCTGTCCTTCCAATCATAATTACGCGCAAATGTTTTAACCGAATAAAGCGCCAGTACTATTGCAAATACACCGGTGATAAGTGTAGGCGAAAGCTTAAACCTGTCTTTTGACTCGATAAACATGTAGGCCACCAGAATAGAAAACCCAAGCGAGCTCATATAAATAAAACGCTCATTCATTAATACACCCACCGTAAACAGCATGTTAGAGGCCACCGAGAAGGTGATGAAGAAAAACAGGATGCCAAAGGCAGCGATGCTCTTCTCTTTCAATTTTATGGCGGCATAAGCCAGCAAGCCGATGGTGCTCAAAATGGCTGTGATTACCAGCCCGCTATCGAAGCCAAGGTAAGGCACCTGGTTGTAGTAGTAATCGTGCGTAAGCGGGTGAGGGAATATCATAAGCCAGTAATAGCGCAGGAAGGTATATAGCGTAGTACCGTAACGGATAGAAAACTCATTGTGCGGGGCTACAAACGGGTTATTCAATATCTCAGGCGATTCATCGGTAAGGCCCGATTGTGTAAACTGGCTACGCAGGAACAGGAACAGCGCTACCGGCACCAGGTATAAACCTACCGAAAGGATATAATCCTTTGCCTTTGCATTGGTAAAAAAGTAATACGTAAGCGGTATAATAGCCAGGAAGGTAATAGCATTCTCTTTAGACATTAAGGCTATAAAATAAACCACCACGCCCCATACCAGGTGCACTAAATTTTGTGTGCGCACATACTTAATAGTAGCCAGCAAAGCCAGCAGCGAAAGCAACATACACATCACCTCATCGCGCCCTTTAATGTTGGCTACGGCCTCGGTATGCAGAGGGTGCGCGGCATACAATAGCGTGGCCAGAAAAGCCAGGCCTAATTCTCCAAACGGCAATTGCAGCGAATACTTCTTAGGTATAATTTGCAGCAGCAGATAATAAAGCAGTACACACGTTAAAGCAAACAACAGAATATTAATACCGTGGCTCAACATAGGGTTGAGGTATGGGTCGGCATCGGTCATTATAATATTCTTATCATCTATCACCTCGCGCTTATCGCCGCGCATTTTTCGCACTATTTCATACTCTACTGCCAGCGAGGTCATGCTCAGCGGACGGTAACGGCCACCGCTTACTAGCTTGGCACCGCGCTCGCCAAAAAAACCTTCGAACATATCGTGCGTGAAATGGTCTTTAATGCCACCGAAACCCTTTTTGGTAAACTTGTTATCGGTAACCACAATGGTATCGTCTATGGCATACCGGTTCCAAAGTGTATTGGAATACAGCAGGCAGGTAAACACAAAAATAAATGCGTAGTAAAACCACTGGGGTAGCTTAAAATTAGCTTGTGCTGATGGCGCAGGGGCAACAACCTTATTTGTCTGTTGTTTATCGTCTGCGGTTTGTCTCTTGTTTTGCTTTGCCACTCTTATTTTTTTTGCTGCGTGAAAATAAAAACACTTAGCGCGAATGCAACTTCTTTACAGCCGAGGCTATTGCCATGATTATGAAAGAAGGAATCCATACCCAAATGAACTCGCTTTTGATAACCCGCCAGCCCCACTCGCCAAAAAACTGAGTAATGCCAATGGGTGAAACCTTTATGGGCCGGAACGGGAAGAAATAGCGGGTATTATCAAACGGCGAAAGGAAGGCTACCCCCAGGCCACCAGTGGTCATAGCATCGAGCACCGGATGCGAAGCCGTGGCCAGAAAAAAGAACCCTACAAACGCAAACCAGCGCTTGCTTAACGGCTTTTCTTCTCCATAAAAAAAGTAGGTAACCGCTAATGCCAACAGGGCCGCAAATACAAATGAATGTGAGAAACCGCGGTGCCCCCAGAAACTGCCATACTCAATGCCCAGTTTAAAGCCTATGGCGTCGGCATCGGGTATTACGGCACAAAACATACCCAGCAGCCAAAACTTCTTATCAATGTTTTTAATAAGCGAAGCCTTGCCAATAGCAACTGCAGCAATAGCATGAGAAAAAGCAGAAGCCATATTATATAAGTTTATACCGTTTGCCCGGCAAACTAACAATAATGCTGTTCATCTCCATTTCGAGCAGGGTAGCAGCCAATATACTTACATTCATTTGTGTGCCATCGGCTATTTCATCAATAGGCAACTCTCCTTTCTGGTTTAATAAATTATAGATACCCTGCTCCTCATTATTCAGCGTTAATGCCAACTGCCTTTGCTGCACTTTGCTTTTACCGCTTTGCTCCTTATCCAGCCAGTTCATTTCTTTCAGCAGGTCATCGGCGCTGTCAATCATTTTGGCTTTAAAGGTTTTAATCAAAAAGTTGCAACCGGCACTAAACTTATCGTTTGCGCGGCCCGGATAGGCAAACACATCGCGGTTATACGAGTTGGCAATATTGGCCGTTATCAATGCGCCGCCTTCTGCCGCCGACTCTACCACCACTACTGCATCGCACATGCCGGCCACTACCCGGTTGCGGCTGGGGAACTTAGAAGGGTGCATCTCTTCTACCGACCGGTACTCTGATAGCAAACCACCCTGCGCCACCATTCGCTTGGCCAGACTTTTGTTCTGCGCCGGGTAAATGGTGTTAAGCCCATGCGCCAGCACGCCTACTGTTTGCAAACCGCTATCCAGCGAGGCGCTGTGGGCCACGGTATCTACGCCATAAGCCAGGCCGCTTACCACCAATACATTTTGCGCAGCTAAATCTGCTACCAGCTTTTTAGTTACGTCTTTACCATAATCGGTTATTCGCCGCGTGCCCACTACCCCTACAATCTTTGGGGCATTCAAATCTGCATTGCCCATATAATAAAGCATAACCGGTGAATCGGTGCACTCTTTTAACCGGTAGGGGTAATTGGCACCGGTGAAAAATATGGGCTCTATATTATACTTCTCTATAAACTTTAACTCGTCCTCGGCATCCTTCATTACATCGGCGGCGGCTATCTGTGCGGCGCGTTCGGAACCTATCATAGGTATTTTTTCCAGTTTGCCCTTGCCTGCTTTAAATACATTTTCGGCACTGCCGCAGTAAGCAATCAGGTTTTTAGCTACCATACTACCTACATTGGGCAACATGGTTAAGGCTACGTTATAAAGAAGATTATTGTCGCTGCTATTCATTCGGGTGCGGAACTTCGCAAAACTTTTTCAGAAAAATAATATTACCTGCAAACAATATTTATCTGCCGCTGCGTTTTGTTCAAAACAAAAAAGATGAAGAGCCTCTTTTACTGCCTTTTGCTTTCTACATTACTTTACTCCTGCAAAAAAGAGGAAACAAAAATACCACCTGCTACCCTGAACCAAGCCGGATATACTAACGAGATAGACACTTACCACCCCGGCACATATTGGGTATATGCCTGGAAAGAATTTGATATGACAGGGGCCGAAATACACAGCGGAACCGATACAATTGCAGTAAGCAACGATACATCGGTGGCCGGGCAACGCACCCTGACCGGCACCGTAAACGGGCACAGCTATACAGGTAATTACCAGATAAACAACCAGGGTGTTACTTTTCAAGGTAACAGCGGCACTTACTTTCTGTATGCGCAAACGCGTGTTTTGTTTGACAGCACACAGATAATAACCGACCACAGCCTGAATGGGCCTGAGCGGGGCTGCAACATGTATTTAAATTACGCTAACCGTCCGAATGTGGGCCTACAAACGGATGCGGGTGTGTTTATTACGGTAGAAGCAAAACAAAACACATCGATAGCCAATGATAACGGGGGCTGCGAAAGCGGGTACGAACTGGTAAATTACATTCCTCGTATTGGCGAGGCTTACCGCGAAACATCATGGGCCAACAGCAGCAATTACAACTACCGCATAAGGTTTACCCGTAGCCTCACAGCCTACCACATAGCGCATTAACAAGGCTTTAGCCTAAAAAATTTTAGTGGTTAAGTAATTCCTTTTTACTTTGAGCCAGTTTATGGCACGTATAGTTATAATTTTGGGATTATGTTTTATTGCTGCTACAGCCGGCGCACAACGTTACTCTGATGCAGGGCCCGATAACAATTTCCAATCGAAGCAAAACCCGCTCTACTGGAAAAACAAACTGCCCTTTGCAGGCTACTGGCAGCAGGACGTTCACTATAAAATTAAAGCTACTGTTGACGAAACCACCGATATAGTTACCGGTGTAGAAGAACTCACGTATTACAACAACTCGCCCGATACGCTTTACTACGTTTACTTTCACCTGTATCAAAATGCCTTTCAGCCGGGCTCGTATTTAGACGACCTGCAGGAGCACAATGATGCCCATGTAGCCTATGGCAAATACGAGCGTCAAAAGTTGGGCACCGTAATAGATGAAATGCGCAACCAGGATTCTGTGGCGTTAAAAACACAGCTGGACAACACTATTCTTAAAGTTTTTTTAGATAGGCCCCTGCCGCCTAATGCAGCTCAGCTTTTTAAGATAAAATTCCGCACCTTTTACGATGCCGGCAGCACGCGCCGCCGCATGAAAAAATATAAAACCTGGGGCGCCAACCATTATAACGGTTGCCAGTGGTATCCTAAAATATGTGTGTATGACCGCAAGAGCGGCTGGAACACTGACCAGCATTTGAACCGCGAGTTTTATGGCGATTTTGGAACGTTTGATGTTGACTTGAATTTTGCCTCTAATTATGTATTAGAAGCTACCGGGGTGCTGCAGAACGAAAGCGAGGTATTGCCCGACACGCTAAAAAAGAAACTCGACATCTATAATTTTAAAAACACCAAATGGGATACGGTGCCATCGGTAATTACACCTTACAAAAAAGGGGAGCGTAAAACCTGGCGCTACCATGCCGAAAATGTGCACGATTTTGCTTTTACTGCCGACCCGAGTTACAGAATACACGATACTATTATTTACCCGGGCAGGCTTAACGGTGGCGGTGTGCGCTGTGTAGCCATAGTGCAGGAGCCACACGCAAGCGGCTGGCAAAATGCAGCCGAATACCTGACTAAAATAATTGCGGTGTTCAGCCGCGATTTTGGGGTGTTTGAATACCCTAAAATAGTAGTGGCCGATGCGGCTGATGGTATGGAATACCCGATGATAACCATGGATGGTGGGCGCGATAAACAATACCGCGGGCTGCTGGTGCACGAGGTAGGGCACAACTGGTTTTATGGCATGATAGGTAATAACGAAACCTACCGGGCAATGCTGGATGAGGGGTTTACGCAGTTTCTTACTGCATGGGGTATGGAAGCCATAGATGGCGATACTGTAGCTTATGACATGAACCCCAAAGGCAATTGGTATTACAAGCGTTTTTTTGAGCCTACCAATGTGCGCGAAAACAAATGCTACTACAGCTATTTAAGCGATGCCATTATATATAATGATGAACCCCTGAATACCCACAGCGATGGGTTTAATGGCGCGCTGGGGCAGGGCGGTGGCTACCGACATGTGTATGCCAAAACATCTACCATGTTGTATAACCTGCAATATGTATTGGGCGACTCGCTGTTTAGTGAGGCGATTAAACATTATGTGTGGCAGTGGAAATTTGCCCACCCCTACCCCGAAGATTTCCGTAACTCTATTATTCAATTTACCCATATAGACCTTAACTGGTTTTTTGATGAGTGGATGGAAACGACTAAAAATATTGATTACAAAATTGGCAGAGTAAAGAAGGGCGCATTTAAAGACCAGTATATTATCCGGCTGAAACGCAAAGGCCGTATGCAAATGCCTATTGACCTGCGGGTAATAAGCAAAGAAGATTCGGTGTATGATTTTCATATACCTAATACCTGGTTTCAAAAGGCCGGTGGTGTTTCAGATTCGGCTGTTCAATTCCGCATTCCGGATTCCGCATTCCAAATTCTTCCTAAGTGGTATGGCTGGGATAAACTGCAGCCTACTTACGACGCCACGGTTACTATACCCGGTGGAATAAAGAACGTAATTATAGACCCCACGGAAAGATTGGCAGATATTAATATGCTGGATAATCGTAAAAAGGGCAATGTTGAGCTACGGTTTGACTCGCACATATACCCGCCGCCATCCTCTAAAAAATACAGGCTATACATGCGCCCTGATTTGTGGTGGAACGCTTACGATGGATTTAAGATAGGCATAAATGCCAATGGCAATTACATGGGCGTAAAGCATGTATTTAACCTTACTGTGTGGCTTAATACCCACCTGGCGCAGGGCGGCCAGCGCTATAACATTGGTAAAGAAGCACAAAAGAAGGCGGGGTATTTCTCGTACCGGTTTGATTACAGCAATGCTATAGATAAGGTGATGAAACGCACCACCTTCTATTTTCATTCGCGTTGGCTGGATGGCTGCGAAATGTATAAAGTGGGTCTGGTAAAACAATTTCCTAAAAACTTTTCGGGAGATATACATGTAAAGGCATTCACACGCAACAAAGAAGAGTACAGAAATTACCTGCTATACCCGAATGAGTGGAGCAGTATATGGACAAGTAATAAGAAATTTAATATATCGGTTAACCTAACGGGTACATATACCTATGCCCAACCAAAATTCAACGGGTTTATTACCGCGCATTTGCGTTCAGGGGCTTTGACATCTTCTTTCGATTATCATTATTTAGAGCTTACCAATGTATTGCGCGCCAGCGCCTG
>DATGXP010000310.1:0-1866 GCA_035298845.1 Chitinophagales bacterium | reverse complement strand
ATTTAAAGCTGCCGGTAGCGATAACTTTCCCGATGGGGGCGATAACCCGCCATCGCGCTGTGCACACATACGCGATGCCTATGACCAGACATTAGCCGAAAAATTTAACATGCACCTCGATGTTCGCCGTATGGACCACTGCCTGGTATTTGTAAACGGCCAATACTGGGGCGTGTACGAGTACCGCGAAAAGGTAGATGAAGATTATTTTGATTACTACTACGACCAGCAGGAAGAATATGTAGATAACCTGAAATACTGGGGAGGCATGACTGTAGAGAACGGAAGCGACACAGCGTGGAACAACCTGTACAATTATGTAGTAGCCAATAACATGACCGTGCCGGCCAACTACCAGCACGTAACCGACCGCTTAGATGTAATGAGCCTGATAGATATGGTAGCCCTGGGCCTGTATACCGTAAATAGCGACTGGCTTAACTGGAACACCGCCTGGTGGCGCGGGCGCAAAGGGCCTAATAATGTAAAGTGGAAATACTGGCTGTGGGATACCGATAATATTTTCGACCTGGGCGAAGACTATACCGGCTGGGGCAACACCGGTAACACAGCCAACCCATGTGATATTAACGATGCCAACGGCGGCATGTTCAGCGACCCATCCATTGGGCCCGAGATGGGGCATATTGTCATCTTCAACAAGCTGATGACCAACCCTAACTTCGAGGCGCTGTATGTAAACCGCATGGCCGATTTACTTACCGGTCCGCTTAGCTGTACCAATATGCTTAACCACCTCGATAGCATGGTGGCCCGCATACAACCCGAAATGCAGCGCCAATGCACCCGCTGGAGCGGTAACTACAACACCTGGGTTAATAATGTGCAATACCTGCGCAACCAGATAAGTGGCCGCTGTGCGCCCTTCAACAGCGGGTTTACCAACTGCTATAATGTAACCGGCCCCTACCACTTAGCGGTAGATGTGTACCCGCCAAATGCGGGAACAGTAACTATTGGCAACACGGTAACCCCAACTAACTATGTATACAGCACCGCTTATTTTGGTGGTGTAAATGTTTCGTTTAAAGCAACAGCCGACACCGGTTATGTGTTTTCGCACTGGCAAACGGTTAGCCACACAGCGTTGCCATCTGCCACTGTAGATAGTATGTATTTTGATATGGGCACTACTACCGATTCGGTAGTAGCCGTTTTTGTCCCTACCGATTCGGTAGACCTTACCGTATACGTAAACCCGGTAGGCGCAGGCAACATTACCGTAAACGGAAACACACCGGCCCTGTACCCTACGGTAATGCGATTCCCTATCAATACACCGCTTACAATTTCCGAAACTGCTAACACCGGTTTTGCATTTGCCAACTGGATAGCCCTGCACCATTCCCTTACACCTAACAGCACATCGCCCAATATTACGTTTACTATTACTCAGGATGATACATTGGTGGCTAACTATATTGCTGCTATTGACACCAACGCTTTAACGGTGCTGGTAAACCCTGCCGGTGGCGGCAATGTAAGTGTAAACGGCACTACACCCGGCAGCTACCCCGCTGTATTGCAATTTGCCGACGGCACACCGCTTAACATAGTAGCTACACCACAAGCCGGTTATACCTTTACCAATTGGGTAATATTGCACCACACCCTTACTCCTAACAGCACATCGGCCACAGCCAGCTTTACAATTAACACAGGCGATACACTGCTGGCTAACTTTACAGCTATACCGGTAGTAGATACATTTAACCTTACCGTATTGGTAAACCCTGCCGGTGGTGGCAATGTAAGTGTAAACGGTACCACACCTTCTACCTACCCTGCTGTATTGCAAATTGTAGATGGCGCACCGGTAAACATTGTAGCCACGCAAAACGGCGG
>DATGXP010000309.1:0-4942 GCA_035298845.1 Chitinophagales bacterium | reverse complement strand
GGAGACGCTGGTGCGCGCGATCCCTCAGGATGAGCGCGGTGGGGGTTGGGACACATGAACGCTGGCGATCATTGCTGAACTTGCGCAGCGGCCAAGGGGCTCATCCTGAGGGATCGCGGGTCGGGTGGTGAGGCGTTTTATGAAACAGGAACGCATACCACTTATAGGCGGCCACTGGACTGACTCTGCATTCAGAAAGCTGCGCAAGTTGCTGACTATAGAAAACACCATTACTGTGTTATTAACTGCCGAAATAGTGGCAGCGGCCTACTACCGCGCGTTACACAACGCTACTCAATCGGTAACCCTGCAGGCTATCTGTAATCAAATAATAAGTGATGAGGAGATGCACATTAATTTTCAGGCATACACTTTGCGCAATTTTTATTTCAAAAGCTCACCGGTTAAGCGGCAGGCTTATCGCGCTTACCATAGCCTATTAATGCTCGGTACTGCCCTGTTGGTTTGGGCCTATCATGCACATATTTTTAAAGCAGGCAATTACACCTTTACTGCGTATATGCAATTTATTGCAGAGGAGTTTACCAGGGCACGTGACATGATAACAGGTTACAACGCTATTGCCATCCGCCAGGAGGAGTCAACTACTGCGCTTTCTTCTTCTCCAGCGATTTTTTGATAGCATCTTTAAGGGCGGTAGCAGACGAGGCATTTACGCCTTCTTCTTTAGCCTTAATGATAGCGTAATCGCAGGCTAGTTCAGCCTCTTTATAAATGTTTTGCTTGTAAAGCAGGTATGCGTAGGTAAGGTTGTAGGTGTATTTGTTATCGGTGTTTACGCAAGTGTAAGCCCACTTGGTAGCTTTTTGCAGCTGGGCTTCATCGTTCACGTTCAAAAAGTAGGTCCAGGCTACATCGTTCATCACCGCTGGTTTTTTCGAAGCATACTTTTTTACATACTGGCTGGCGTTCTTGTCGTAGTTAACCCAATCGTTCATATGCTCGTAGTATTGCATCGATAGCTTCAATATCTGCTCTTGTGCATCGGGCGCTTTGTTTGTTTTAAGCAACTCCATAGCACCATCGTACAGGGCTTTATCATCGGCACGTGGTGCCTCGGTAATAGCCTTGGTAGCTATCATGTTTACTTTAGCGTTGAAAGCATCGGCACCTACCAGGTTAACGTAGTAGGCGTGGTCCTTCATCAGGTAAGCAAGGCCCGGCGATTTAAGGTCTTTGGTAAGGTTGAAAATGGTGCGCGTGTGCTTGGGGTCGGTCAATTCTTTAAGGGTAAGCTTGCTTAAATACTCTTTAAACTCAGGCTCATACTTCTCGCCAGATGAGTTAAGCGTGTTTACATAGTCGCTCATAAAATCCACATCGCGCTTGCCTTCGCCGTACATTTTTTTCATACCGGTTAATATGCCCGGTGTGGGGTCTATGGCTTTTTTACCGTTTTGAATAAGGCCGGCCACATCCAGCCCGCCCACAATTTTGTGTTTCACGTTTCCATCGCCATCTATCCAAAGTAGGGTAGGATATGCGCGTATGGCGTATTTACCTGCCAGGGTTACACCTTCGTCCTTTTCCATATCAAACTTGGTGTTGATGAAGGTAGAGTTATAAAACTCGCCTACTGCAGAATCTGGAAATACCTGTGCCGAAAGGCGCTTGCAGGGCCCGCACCAGGTGGTGTAGCAATCCATAAACACAAGTTTGTTTTGTGCTTTGGCCATATCCAGTATCTCCTGAAATTTCTTGTCGTGTATAAACTCAATGCCTTGGGCCTGTGTAGTATCCGAGCCTAATAATAGGTAAAGAGAAAAGATGAGAGATAGCTTTTTCATAGCGCGAATGTATCTGAAAAATTAAAGGCTATAAAATTAATCAGATAGGGCAATATGTTATTGTAAATGTTGTGAAACATTAGGCCGGGTTAGTCCAGATATTACACAGCTCTAAATGTATCTCGCTGCCCCAGAAAATACGGGTAGTGTGTTCAAACGATTTAGTAAAATCAGAAACGTAGAAGGTATCTTTACCGGTCTTTTCCTTAGCGGCTAAACCTTCTTTCTCCAGTATCCATTTTAGCTTTTGCGCTACTACTTCGGCAGAGTCGAAGATTTTTACTTTATGGTTATAGAAGGCCGAAATCTCGTTCTTAATAAGCGGATAGTGTGTGCAGGCCAGCACCAGCGCATCTATATCCTGCAAGGCCGGGTCAGACAAATACTGATGTATAATAGCATGGCTTATGCTATTGTTATAAAAATTCTCTTCAATCATGCTGGCCAGTAGGGGAGTAGCCAGCTCGGTGTATTGCAGCGACGGTTTGCGGCGATTGAATTTTTCGGGATACACACCCGAGGCTATGGTAGTTTTGGTAGCTATTACACCTACTTTTTTAATAGTATCATCTGCTATTACCGCTTCTATCATCGGGTCAATAACTGTAATTACCGGTGCTATGCCCTTATACGTATCGCGCAATACTTCATAGGCTGCAGCAGATGCCGTATTGCAGGCAATAACTACTGCCTTGCATTTCTTCTCATTTAGCAAAAAATTGGTGATGGTGGTGGCGTAGCTCCGTATCAGCTCTTTCGATTTATCGCCATAAGGCACATGAGCCGTATCGCCAAAGTAGATGATTCTTTCATTTGGCAATAGCTTAGAAACAGCATTGGCGACCGTTAAGCCGCCAATGCCTGAATCAAATATTCCTATCGGTTGCTGATAACCGGGATTCATTTTTTACACTATTTAGGTGAAGTAGCCGGTGCAGTAGAACCAGCCGGAACTGTGATGCCCAGTTTCTTCATTACCAGGTCGGTTACATCATTTTGTCCTTCAGGAAAGTAAGCAACACCACCTTGTACTATGTCAAGAATATAAGCAAAGCCGTTAGCTACTGCTACATCCTTTACAGCCTTCAGGTATTTATCGTTGATAGGCTTTAGTTTATCCTGCTGTAATTTCTGCAGGTCGTCGTTTACCTTAGCTTCAAAATCCTGAATACGCTTTTGCAGGTCCTGTAACTCCTGAATTTTTGATTCAAGTATTGCATCAGGTGTAGATTTGTCCTGGCTCATGGCTTGTAAATCCTTTTGCTTCTTTTCGTAGTCACCGTACATACCTTCCAATACTTTGGTGTACGAATCTTTCTGCTTCTGTATATCGGTTGACATTGTTTTAAACTCCGGCATAGCCTGTAGCACCTCTATCGAGTTGATATGGCCAAGCTTTTGCTGCGCGCTGGCAGTGCCAATCATTAAAAACAATGCTGCGATAATTCCTGATACTGTCTTTTTCATTCTGGTTTATTTTGGTTCTTATTTTAAAATTTTGGTTTTATAATGTTGTAATCTTCTTTCAATTAATGCCCATTTTCTTCTTTACCAGTTCGGTTACATCGCCGCTGTTTTCGGGGTAGTAAGCTACCACACCGGTGGCCAGGTCAAATATATAAGTGTAGCCGTTTTCCTTAGCTACAGCATCTACCACTTTCAAGTACTTATCGTTCAGCGGCTTCATTAGTTTGCCTTGTAACTTCTCTACCTCACCCTGCGCCGAACCTTCAAAGCCGGTGATAGCTTGTTGCAAACTATCCAGTTCTATCATTCTTTCTTCGCGCACCGCCTGCATCATGCTGGCGCCGTAGTCGTTTAGCTCCTTACCTTTTTTCTGATACTCTTCATACATACGCTGTAGCTGGTAAGCATATTGCTTGCGCTTGTTATCCAGCGTGGCGGTCATCTGCTTATATTCCGGCATAGCATCCAGTATATCGCCCGAGTTGATATGCCCGTACTTTTGCTGGGCAAAAGCACCGGTGCTTAAAAACAATACAAAAAAGAGAAAACAGATTTTTTTCACGCGGGCAAATATAGTTTTTCGGGCTAATCGGTATAAATTAAGGTTGGCTGCTTGTATACTGGCTTAATTACCAGCCTTTAGTGAAATGCCAAGGGCAGCAAGAATGTCTACACTCTTGTCGTAACGGTCGCTGGCATACAGCATAGTAGGGCCGCTACTGCGGTCAAAAATAAAGTCGAGGCCTTTGGCTATAGCATATTTCTGTACCTCGTTATATATTTTATCCTGTATAGGTTTAATAAGTTCCTGGCGTTTTTTAAACAACTCGCCGCTTGGTCCAAACTTGGCCTTCTGAAACTCTTTTACTTCCTTCTCTTTGGCTTCTATTTCTTTTATTTTTTGCTGTTTCATAGGCTCGGTCATCAGTACTTGCTCTGCCTGAAACTGCTTATACATATCATCTACGCCTTTCATCTTGGCCTCTACTTCTTTCTGCCAGCCTTCGGCAATTTTATCCAATTGCTTTTGCGCCTCCGTATAGGTGGGCATTTTGCCAAGCATAAAATCCATATCTACATAGGCAAATTTTTGCGCATAACTGCTTGCGCTGATAAAAAGAATGAGGGCTATTGCACTTAGCTTTTTCATAATTGTTGAACTTTTTTCAGTCAATACTTTGTGAGTGTTCGGGTTCATAATTTTATGTTTTGCTGGTATGACCAATTATGTTGCCAAAAGAAAAACATGTTTCGCAATTTTCACAAATCGTAACAGGCGGCCCCGCCCTCTATCCATTAATCCGGTTCGCGGCCCAGGATGATCCTGAACTCGCCGTATTTGCTGAATATGTTTTTGCCGCCACCTAACTGGCCGTATCTGCCTTTATCAAAACCAAAACCGTAATCGAAACCAAGCAAACCAAACATAGGTAAGAATACACGCACACCGGCACCTACCGAGCGGGCAAGGTCGTATGGTTTATACTCGCGTATGGTAGTCCAGTAATTACCTGCATCGGCAAACAGCAAGGCATAAATAGTAGCCGATTGGTTAAGCGATATTGGATAACGCAATTCCATGCTGAATTTGTTGTAGATAGGCGCACCACCCGGCGAAGGGGTCATAACCTTGTAACCACGGAACGATACAATATCGCGGCCCAGCT
>DATGXP010000308.1:0-9367 GCA_035298845.1 Chitinophagales bacterium | reverse complement strand
AAGTAGGTGTAAATATTTAAAAGTCAAAGGCTTAGGTTTGGTTTTAGGGCGGCTGGCAATGGGCAGCCTGTTTTTTGCTAAACCAAGGGTTAAATCTCCCTGATTTTTACAATCAATCATTTCTACAATTCCTATATTCTTTTATGTTTGCACCGCTTTTTGAAAAACGGCCATGAAATATACCCTTAATACATACCTGAAACACATATCCACAGCGGTTTTCATCGCTTTTTTGGCATCTTTTTCTTTCGGCGCGTTTGCGCAGGAGCATGAGGGCCACGGAACTGAAACGACAACTACTACCGAACACCCCAAAGTTGCCGACGGTGAAAGCGTTGCCGAAGAAGGCCACGAAAAATTTGATGCGGGTAAAATGATTACCGAGCACGTAAGCGATGCGCACGACTGGCATATATTAGATTGGGGTGGCCATGCTGTAGCTGTGCCGCTGCCTATCATTCTTTATACAGATAAGGGCATGGACTTTTTCATGTCGAGCAAGTTTGAGCACGGCCATGCGGTAGTGCCGGGCCACTATAACTACATGCTGAAGCATAACAACATAGTAGCTGTAAACGAAGCCGGCGAAACCGACGAAGCCGCTACTGCTAATGTGTATGATTTCTCTATTACTAAAAACGTAGCTACCCTGTTTTTCAGCGTAACAGTTCTTATCCTGGTTTTCTTATCTGTAGCCGGAGCTTACAAAAAGAACCCAAACAAAGCGCCAAGCGGTTTACAATCATTTATGGAGCCACTTATCATCTTCATTCGCGATGATGTGGCCAAGCCGGCCATTGGCCCTAAGTACGAGAAGTTTCTGCCTTACCTGCTTAGCGTGTTCTTTATCATCCTTATCAATAACTTATTAGGCCTGGTGCCAATTATACCGGGTGGTGCTAACCTTAGCGGTAATATTGCTTTCACCATGGTATTGGCTGTTGGCACTTTCATTATTACCAGCATTAACGGTACCAAGCACTACTGGCACCACATTATTGCTATGCCGGGTGTGCCTAAGCCGGTATTGTTGATTCTAACCCCTATCGAAATTCTGGGTGTGTTCCTTCGTCCTTTTGTATTAATGATACGATTGTTTGCCAACATGACTGCGGGCCACATCATCGCCCTATCGTTCTTTGCCCTTATTTTCATTTTTGGCGAATTGAGCACAGGTGCAGGTTTTGGTGTAAGTATAGTTTCGATAGCATTTACCGTATTTATGGGATTGCTTGAAATACTGGTTGCTTTCTTACAGGCGTATGTATTTACCCTGCTAAGCGCTATGTATTTTGGCAGCGCAGTAGAGGAGCCGCACCACGGTGACGCACATCATTAATAGATAGATTAAACTTTTAATAAACGCTTTTTTTCATTTTTAAAATCAATTATCATGCTTAACACAGTATTATTGGAAGCAGCTGGTCTAGGAATTGGTTACGGTATCGCAGGCTTAGGCGCAGGTATCGCAGCTCTGGGTGCAGGTGTTGGTATCGGACAAATCGGTAAAGGTGCTCTTGAGTCTATCGCTCGTCAGCCAGAAGCCGTTAACGACATCCGTTCTAACATGATCCTTACTGCCGCCCTTGTAGAAGGTGCAGCTTTCTTCGCAATGGTTGTTGGTCTTTTGGTTGTATTCAAAAGCTAATAATCGGAAATTTTTCAGGGCAGCAAAAGCGGTTGGCTGCGTTGCCCTGATTCTTTTTTAAAATTGATTTTTGTTATTTGTTTTTGCCTTTAATCTCAATACTTAATACTAAATACTCTCTAACATGGAATTAGTAAAACCCGCGATAGGCCTCGTATTCTGGATGTGCGTTACATTCAGCATCCTTGTATTTATACTTGCAAAATTTGCCTGGAAGCCGATTTTGACAATGATAAAAGAGCGCGAGCAAGCCATCGAAAACTCATTGAACGAAGCCAATAAAGCCCGTAACGAAATGAGCCAACTGGTAGCTAAAAACGAAGAGCTTTTAAACCAGGCTAAAGAAGAAAGAAACCAGATTTTGCACGATGCCAAAGAAGCGGCTGAGCGTGTAAAGGCCGATATAGTAGCCCGTGCGCAGAAAGAAGCTGAAGAGAAAATTCAAATGGCTTTCCGCGAAATAGAAATTCAGAAAAAAGCTGCTATTGTAGAGGTTAAGAATGCCGTAGGTACTATGGCCCTTGAAATTGCTGAGAAGGTTATCCGTAAGGAACTGAAGAGCAATACCGAGCACGTAGAGTATGTAAACAAGTTAGCCAAAGAATCGAACCTGAACTAAGATGAGCTCACACAGAATAGCATCACGATATGCAAAATCGCTTATTCAGCTGGCCGGCGAACAAGGCAAGCTGAATGACGTATTTGCCGATATGAAAAGCATAGATGGCATTTTTGAAAACAGCCGCGATTTGAAGCTGATGTTCAAAAGCCCGATTATACCTGCCGACAAAAAGCTGCTTATAGTAAGCAAACTATTTGAAGGCAAAATCAGCGACCTGTTGTTCCGCTTCCTGACCCTGATGATAAAGAAGGGAAGAGAAGTGCACTTTCACAGCATGGTAGAGAGCTTTATACTGCAATACAACGAGATAAAGAACATTACACCGGTAACTATTACATCGGCCGTAAAGCTGGATGCTACACTGGTGCAGGGTATATTAAATGCGCTTAAGACCAACGAGAAACTGGGCGAAATAGAACTGAAAGAAGTAATTGACGAAAGTATTATCGGCGGTTTTATACTTACCTATGGCGATAAGATGCTGGATAACAGCGTTATCAGAAACCTGTCAGGTTTCCGCGGTATAGTAGACGACGATTCGTATATTAAGAAATACAGTTAAGCTCCTAAATCCCCTGAAGGGGACTTTAACAGCCAATACAAAATACAAACAGCCGCGATTTATCGTGGCTGTTTGTATTTAAGGACGACGTCATTGCGAGGAGTGAGGCTCTGCGAATGACGAAGCAATCCCCTGCCTATAGCAGACACGGTAAGCATTACACAGCCGATCGTAGTCGGGAGATTGCTTCGTCAGGTTTTGCAAAACCAAAACCTCCTCGCAATGACGCTACCTGGTATTGGCTGTTTAAGCCGCCTGCTTCTTCAATAGCGCAATCTGCGCTGAGTGATAAATATCGTGGTGCACCAGCCCGTGTATCATTACATACCAGTTAAATTTTTTGCCGGGCACCAGCTCTTCCAGCTTATCATCACTAAAGCCTTCAAAGGCATTTACCAGTTCGGTTTGGCTGGACTCCAGTTCCTGTAATGCCAACTGCCAGCTGGCTTCGCTAGCTTCGTAGTTGGTTACCCAATCTACCTCTGAGTTAATTTCTACCGAGTAGGTATTGTTGCCCTTCAAGTATTCTATAACAAACGTGCGCCAGCAGTGCATGTGCTTTACATACTCGTATATATTATGCGAAAAATGCGACGGCTTATTGAATGCCATTTGCCAGTTAATATCCTTCAGTATCTCTTGCACCGTATTGCCATGCCACATAGGGCCGTGCCAGTTGCGCTTAAGCAGCTTGGCTATGCGTGTAGTTTCTGTTGTCATCATGCGTTTTGTTTTCTCTATAAAAATAGAACCTATATGCAAATTATCATCTTCTGTTGTTGTGTATTTATACCCCCTTTAGGGGGCAGGGGGCTGTCTTTTTTTTATGTTTGCCCCATGAGTAAAATAAACTTCTATGCAGGCCCGGCTATACTACCGGCAGAGGTATTAGAGCAGGCACAGGCAGCTATAAAGGATTTTGCAGGCACTGGCCTGAGCATATTAGAAATATCGCACCGCAGTAAAGAGTTTGTAAAGGTATTGGAAGAGGCCTGTGCATTGGTAAAAGAGCTAATGCACCTGGAGGCTGACCGCGAAGTATTGTTTTTGCACGGTGGTGGCCTGTCGCAGTTTCACATGGTGCCTATGAACCTGCTGGGCGATGGCGAAACAGCCTCTTACTTTGATACCGGTACCTGGGCGCACGGCGCGCTGCAAGAAGCCAAGCTGTTTGGCAACGTACACGTAGCCTGCTCTTCTAAAGATAAAAACTACACCTATATACCTAAAGAGTATACCGTAGCACCGGGCTCTAAGTACCTACACCTTACCAGCAACAATACCATATACGGAACGCAGCAGCAATTCCCTCTCAACCCTCGTCCATCGTCACCCGTACCATTGGTATGCGATATGAGCAGCGATATTTTTTCGCGCGAGATGGACTACAACCAGTTTGATTTGATATACGCTGCAGGGCAGAAGAATGCAGGGGCAGCGGGCACTACCATAGTAGTAGTAAACAAGAATATACTGGGCAAGGTTAACCGCCGCATACCTAAGATGCTGGACTACCGCAAGCATATAGAGAAAGAAGGTATGCTAAACACACCATCGGTGTTTGCCATCTACGTATCGTACCTTACCCTGCTATGGATTAAAAAAGAAGGCATACAAAACATAGAAGCACGCAATAAGCGTAAAGCTGCTAAACTGTATGCGGCTATAGATAACAGCGAACTATTTGAAGGCACAGTAGCCAAAGAAGACCGCTCGCTAATGAACGTGTGCTTTAACGTAAAAGATAAAGCTCTGGAAGAGAAGTTTGTGCAGTTTACGCAAGCGCGAGAGATAGTAGGTATTAAGGGCCACCGCAGCGTAGGTGGTTTCCGCGCTTCTATCTACAACGCCATGCCCGAGAGTGGGGTAGATGTATTGTGCCAGGCTATCAATGAGTTTAAAGGGTAACGGCTGTTAGATTCCCCGCCTTCGCCGCCACCGCGGCGGTATTTAAGGAGGGGTGGCTCGCCGAAGGCGAGACGGGGTGGTAGGATTATGCTTCCGCCTTTTTCTTCATAAACTGCATATCGTACAGTTTTTTGTAATAGCCGTTTAGCGCCAGCAATTCTTCGTGGCTGCCAAACTCTTTTAGCTCGCCCCTATCCAATACCATAATTTTATGTGCATGGCGGATGGTAGATAAGCGGTGGGCAATTACAATAGAGGTCCGTCCTTTTACCAGCGTTTCAATAGCATTTTGAATCAGGTGTTCGCTTTCGCTATCTATGCTGCTGGTGGCTTCATCCAGTATCAATATACCGGGGTTAAATACCAATGCGCGCACAAAAGAGATAAGCTGACGCTGGCCCATAGAAAGCGTAGCGCCGCGTTCCATTACCATATAATCGTAACCACCCGGCAGTCGGCTGATAAAGTTGTAAGCGCCCACCAATTTAGCAGCGTGTATTACCTGGTCGCGTGTAATGTCTTCTTTGCGCAGGGTTATGTTCTCAAACACGCTGCCGGCAAATAAGAATACATCCTGCAATACCACACTCATTTTACTGCGAAGGGCACGCAGCTCATACTCGCGTATATCTACATCATCAACTTTAATAGAGCCTTTTTGAATATCGTAGAAGCGGCCGAGAATAGAAATGGTAGATGTTTTGCCCGAACCGGTAGCACCTACTATAGCCAATGTTTCGCCGGCCTTTAAGTTGAAGGAAACATCCTTCAGCACATAGTCGGTATCTGTATAGCTAAAGTATACGTTTTCAAAAGTGAGTTTGCCCTGTATGGCTTCTGGCGCAAAGGTTCCAGTGTTGGGTATAAACTCATCTTTATCTATCAGCTTAAACACGCGCTCGGCGGCTACTATACCGCGCTGAATAACGTTCACCTTATCGGCAATAAACCGCAGCGGACGAAATAGCATATTGATAAGCAGCAGAAAACCCGAAATGATACCTACCCCCCTTATATCCATTGGGTTTTGGTTGAAGGCCGCACCGCTAAGTACCTGGTGGCTGGCCATCCATACCATGCAGCCAATGGCAATAGCTGAACAAACTTCTACCGCCGGAAAGAACAGCGAATAATACCAGATGCCCTTGATGTTGGCATCGCGCAACTGCGTATTTATTTCTTCAAACTTGCGCTTCTCTTTTTCTTCTACTGCAAAAATCTGGATGATGCGCATACCGGTAATGTGCTCCTGCAAAAAAGCATTCAACCGGCCTATCTGCGTGCGCTCTTCCTGGAAAGATTTTTTAACCCCTTCCTGAAACCAGCGTGTAAACCAAAGCAGCACCGGTAGTATTACCAGGCTGGCTACAGCTACCTTCCAGTTTACATACAACATAGCGGTAAGCACGGTGGCTATGGTAAGTATATCGGCTACTATGCTTATCAGCCCTTCGCTAAAGGTATCGTTGATGGCTTCGATATCGGAGATAGTGCGCGTGGTAGATGTGCCTATAGGGTTAACATCGAAGTACTTTAACCGCGAATGAATAAGGTGGCTGTAAACCTTTACGCGCATATCTTTTACTATGCTTTGGCCCAGCCACGCAGTGGTATAGTTAAAGAAATAACGGAGCACCGACTCCACTACAAGTATAAGCACCATTAACAGGGCTGCATTCTTTAGCTTTTCGGCATCAAAAAACTCATCGGTAATGTAATGGTCGGTAGCGTAAATAATAATAAGCGGGCGGCCGATAGAAAGCAAAGCCAGCACCACCGACATAACCATAGAACTATAAAATACAATCTTATAAGGGTCGGCCAGGCGGATGATGCGCTGTAACAATCCAAAATCTAAAAACGGCTTCTTTTCCTCTTTCATTTGAAGGTGCGAATGTAAACCGAATTGGCGAATTTGAAGGAAAGAGAAAATGGGCCTTTAGTCGAGCGTGGGGTAGCGGACTTTAGACAGGAAAAGCCCGTTGGGAGGCGCCAGGTAATGGATTTTAAAATCCTTTTTATTGGCTACCGTATCCTTAAACTCATCCAATTCTATCTTGCCTTTCCCCACCATCAGCACCGTGCCTACTATCTTGCGTATCATGCCCCGCAGAAAGCGGTTAGAGGTAACGGTAAAGCGCAGCATTTCGCCTTTTTGTAAGTCAAGGGGCAAGGCTATGGGCCTGCTGCTATCGGGAAAATCGTAAGGCTTGAGGATAAGGTGTTGTGAAGGTAAAATCTCCCACTTGGCCTCCTTAATGTAGCAGATGTTGGTCTTAAAATCTTCGCTGGGCAGGCAGAGCGAGGTAAAGTCCTCTATGGTTTTAATAAACTCGGTAGCCGCCAGCACCTTCTCCCAATCTATAAAATAGAAGCCCTGGTAAAAGCTAAATCGCTTGATAAATGACGACTTATCGAAATGCACAAAATACTCGTAGGTGCGTTCGGTGGCATCAAAGCGCACGTTGGCATTGTGGGCTACATCTATAATGCGGAAGATGGTAATCTCGTTAGGCAGTACACAGTTAAGGCGGAACAGGAAATCCTTTTTATCGGTAATTTCTTTTTCGCTATCGAAGTGCATGTAGAAATCTTTGGCGTGCACGCCCGTATCGGTGCGGCCGCAACCCATCGACTTGATATGCTGGCCCAATAGCTTTTGCAGGGCCTCATTAATGGTTTGCTGCACACTGGGCGCATTAGACTGTACCTGCCAGCCGCAGTAGTTTGTACCATCGTAAGATAAATGCAAAAAGTAACGCACGGCCCAAATGTAATTTGTATTGGCAGATTAGGTAAGCCAATACCGGAAAATGGGTAAAATGAGAAGAAATTCGTTTTTGTGAAAGTGGGTTTATATTTTGGGCGAAACTCTAAAACCCAACCCATATGAAGAATGCAGTTATAGCTATCGTTTTTTTATCTATTGGTTTATCTACCGGCTTTTTGGGCAATAAATGGTTTAGGAAACCTGAACCTATTCTGGCAGATTCTCCAGCCATAAAAAAGGAACAACTTAACAGTCACTTGTACAGGTTGTTGGAATCAAAAGATACATTCTTTTTAGTGGCCTATGAAACAACATTAAAAGATGTGAAATCAACAGAAGCCAAGTTCGCCACTTTTACAGTTAATGATCCGCTTACCGTAAAGTATACAAAGCAAAATCCGGAAGGATTGGTTTTTAGTTCAAAAATTCCCGCTACCAATAACGGGTACAAAACTCTTCCCATTCATTTGGATACATTGCCCGTTGCCACTATAATCAGTACTGATGGTAAAGGAGGGTTGCAATTTATATCCAAAAATGAGCAATTAACAATACCGGTGGGTTCTCTTATTTCACTTAACAATGACGCTACTGGTATTGTTGTTGGTTATGTAGATCAAAACGATATTGATAAGTTACGGTAAGAGTATAAATGCGGAATAGCATTTCTGCTAAAGGAAGCCTTGCCTTGCAAGCCACGCGTTAACCAACTCCCTCAACATCATCATCTCGGGCGGACAGTCGGCAGTAGCCAATTGTCCGCTTTTATTTTTAATAGAGCCGGCGTGCTGACAGCTTTTGAAAAAAGCAATTAGAGCCTCTGTGTAGGTATTGTTCAATGTGTGTTGCTTTAGCCACCGGTCTATATTGCGCAACTGGTAATCGAGCAAATCGAAATTGCCGAGCGACGTGTTGGCCATCAGTTCCATAAACTTCAAATCGCGGAGCAAGCGAAGGTACTTTTCATCGCGACCCAACAAGTTGTAAGCATTACTCAGGGCGTTGATAAGTAAGTCAAACTTTTTGCGCTGCAACAGAAATATACAAATGTTCATACGCAGGTTAATCTCAATTTTAGGAGCTATAAGGGCATGGTATTTTTTCAGGCCTTTTTCTATGGCCTGTACCACTTCCTCTCCACCGGTAGTGTTGGGCACGTTTAAGTGATAAAGCAAACGGTACTGATAAGTATGAATGAATATTTCGGCTTTATCGCGTGGTGAGGGAGCGGGCTGTTCTTCTATGCGTTTTATTATACCGGCAAATAACTCGTACCGCTCGCAATGGTGGGCACACACCAGGAAGTTGCTTAATAGGGTGCGCATATACTCCACCGGTTCCCTGTTATCTTTCGATTGTTTCTCAGCAATTTCCATTAGCTGCTCGTGCCATTGCATGGCTCCTGCGTAGTCGCCTTCTTTTTCGGCTATAAGGGCGTTGCATACAATGTACGAGCGCCGGAATGAGGTGGTTCTTTGTATATCATGCGTTTTAGTTTCCAGCTCAGCCAGTTCTAGTTTAAAGCCTGGTATTTCAGGTTTAAGTTTTCCGGTAATGTATAAATTGAAAATCTGCCTTCGTAAGTGGGCGATGCTCCTTTCTGCCTCCAGCATTTTCAATAGCTCTTTTTCTTTTTCAAAAGACTGTTCCGATTGTTCCCGCTCTTCATCGGTTTGCCGGTAGCGCGAGAAACGGTCTTTAAACTGGCAGAGCGTAATCATAAAAGGTAACTGCTCGTTGGCCTCTGCTTCAGCATAAGCCTTATCTATCAGCTTCTTCCCCTGTTCGTGCAATCCTTTATCGTATAGCAGGCGTAGGTCGGCTGTTAAGTGGTGAAGGCGTATTTCGGTTTTATTT
>DATGXP010000307.1:0-3834 GCA_035298845.1 Chitinophagales bacterium | reverse complement strand
TGCAGAATCAGTGTTTCAAAAACAGAATAGCAGTTTTGCAGAACCTGTACGTGTACGTTTTGTGGGTAGGGTAATGGTAACCGATACCGCCCCTGCCGAGCGGTTTACCCAAAAAGATTTTAGCCAGTTATCACGGTTTTCGATTGGAGAGAAAGGCGAACATGCTTTTTTGGCAGCTATATCAGCACCGCCGGCTAACCTGGCGCAAAACAGCTTAATGATAACCGATGTAAAAGTGGTAGAAGATCCCACCAGAACATGGAACTACTGTACGCAAAAAGGCACTGCTACCGGCCCCTGGACTTTTGGTACGCTGATGCGTGAAATGGCATCGGCAAACCCCGCAAGCATAGCTACCGATGCAGAGGTCTCTAAATTTGTATTAGCCTGGCTGGCCAAGTGGGATACCGACCAAACCATAAATGGTGATGTAGTAGGTGCCCGCACCAAAATGAAAACGGATGTTACAGATGTGTGGCTTGCTAAAAGTGAAGCTGCCGGTTCGCCAAAGGGGCAATTGGATATGAAATTTGCCCCCTTCCGTTTGCTTGCTATTGTAAACAGGGTGGACTTGCGCGGCAATGTAGGCTATGGCAGCACCAATGCTGGCGAAGGCCGCTTTGTTTTTTGCCTTATAAACCCTAATTGCAACGCCGAGCAGTTCACCGTCATTTTTGAATATGGCATAAACAAAAAAGGTTGCTCGGCTGTAAAGGCCTGGGGGCAGCAATGGTATAACCTTGCATCCCTGGCTCTTGGTTCTACTGCGTATAATGATGCACTCCAAAAAATTACCGACCAGTTTTCTAAATGCGGAACCAATACTGCTAAACCTAACCAAAGCTCGCTAAACCAGTTGCGCACAAACGAAATAGCCCTGGCCAACCCTTGGCAGTTAAGGGAGTTTAATGTTTTGGGCAATCCCGGCCAGCTGCAGGAAGTTACTGTAAAACAAGAGCCAGACGATAAATACAACGGGCATTTAGCTACCAGCACCGCAGCAGATGTAGAAGTGCTGGCAAAGTATGTAAATACTAACCAGGCAGCTATAATTAATAACACTAATAAAGTGCCGGAAATGATTGGCGCCAACCACTTTTTGGGTGGCGCGGCGCACACACAGTTTCCACCTAGCGGCACACCGCCTAACGTTCACCATTGGAACGGCACCACCGGGGCGGGCGCGGGTTTTATAAACAGCAATGATGCAAGGTTCAACTTCTCGTTAAACACCTGCAGTGGTTGCCATGGGGGCGAAACGCAAACTTTTTTCACCCAAATAAAACCTGCTGGTTTTGGCACAGCAGCACCGCTTGCAGGTTTTCTCACTGGTATATCTGTAACCGATGCAGCCACACGGCCAAGCAGCCCTCAAAGGCCGTTTAACGATTTGCTGCGCAGGGCGCAGGACCTGGAAAAGCTGGTAAACACGCGCTGTAAGGGGATTTTTGGCATACGCGATATACTAACCTTTAAGCCGCTTAATATGGAACATTAATAGATTGGGTTGTAGTAAATTGACAAGAGCGCCCGGGGTAATACTCCGGGCTTTTTTATTACAGTAAACTCTTGATTACAGTAACTAACTGCTATTTACACTAGCCTACATAGCGTTAACAGCATCTCCTACCTTCTGCAGCTGGTGTAAAGGACGCTGACTGTGAAACAGCATAAAATGCAACCTCTATGATTTACTATTTCACAAAAAAAAAGCGGATAGCAACCAACTATATTTCATTGTTAAGGTTTATCTTGCAATAACCAGCTTATTGGCTGCGCTCTGCACTCCATTACTGATAGTTGCAAAGTAGATTCCCTCGGGTAGTGTTTCAGTAGATAAGGTATAGGTAGATGATGGAAGTTGAAATGACACTACTGTACGCCCCGTAATGTCAGTAATACTTAAGGTTTGGGCTGTAGTGTTTTCTCCCAATGTAATAACCACACTGGACCCAGCCGGATTAGGCGATAATGTAAAAATCGGATATTGCCTGGCAACTTCATTTACACCGGATAGCAAAGCACAGGATGCACTACTGTTAGGGTAAATAGCCTGGCCACAAACACAGAAGCTGGTGAGTTCTGCGAAATCTGCTATATTATATGGAAACCCCACTATATAAGCCATCTGAACTGGAATCAATCCATTTAGCCCACCTATACCTTCTGCATACCATAGTTTAGGATAGTCATAAGCCCTATAATCATTGAATCTATCATACTGCCACCGCGTTCGCAGTTGTCCATTTACCAAAATCTGGTCGATTGCCCGACAGTAAGAATTTTCCTGCACCATTCTATAATCATATTCAAAAAATGGAGGTATGTCTACTGCTTTATAAAAAAGTGTTTTTTCATTCACCGTGTCATTACGAAAGTATCCGATAAGCGAGTCGGCTATATACGTGTTATGAAGAGTATCAATAGCACGGTAAATCATTTCTACAAAAGTATGACCTTGGTAATCAATGCGTGCACCGGTACTTATCTGCTCTTTAATATAGCTTACCTGGCTACTCCACACAGCACATTCCTCCGGAATTGGAGTGAAATGTAAAAGTGCAGCTCCATTGAGTTCGTAATAAGGTGTACCACATCGTTCACTACCCTTAGAGTAATATATCATACGCTCTGTAGCAGTAGAACCACAATTTCCCTCTCCGGAAGATTCATAGGTGCAAGTAATTCCCAAACCATTACCATACTGAAAGCTGAAGGAACGCCCTAATGTGGTTCCAGCAACTGTATTAAATGCAGTAGGCACACAAAAACTATCAAGCCTGAGTTTAAGGGTAGAGTCGGCCAAATAGTTCATATTGAAGTAACCGCTATAGTCTGCCATAATCTCATATCTATTCGGGCTATCAATAACCAGTGTTTCAATTATTACCGGAGCAGGATATTGGCGCTCCCTTACAACAAAAAGGGTGTCGTTATTAGTAGAGTAATAAACATCCTTAATTACGTATCTGGTATATGTAGTTGAACTAGACCACATCGGATAACAACTATTGCCTCCCTCGCTCTTATAATCAAAAGTATCGCCCACGCTAAAATTATAGACCTGGGCACGGGTGAGGGTGTCGTTGGCATACAGGCCGGCGGCTAGCTGAAGGGTGAAAAGTAAAAGCAGAGTGGCCCGCACTTATTATTTATTTATACCATAAATATAAAATACTTATTTCAAGGCGAGAGATTAAATATTCCTTCACTTCCGGGCATAAAAAAAGCCCCGCATTTCTGCAAGGGCTTTTTAAAATAAGGAGGCGACTACCTACTCTCCCGGAGGTTTAATCCAGTACCATCAGCGTGGAGGGGCTTAACTTCTCTGTTCGGAATGGGAAGAGGTGAACCCCCTCGCTATAGTCACCCTTAAGTTTAATCCAGATGTGAATCTGAACAATACTTTGAGGTAAAGTTGTAATTAGCGTAAGTATAAAAGGAATGAACCCTTTACCCGTCCGACCGGATTTAGTATTTGATTACTAAACACCTGGCTAACTACTTGTTACCAATAAATTTAACATATTGGGTCGATGAAATCAAAAGTCCTTCGAAAAAAAAATAGAAAGTAAACGGGCAATTAGTATCGCTCGGCTTTGATGTCACCACCTTTACACCTGCGACCTATCAACGTAGTAATCTTCTACGACCCTTAAAAGAAATCTCATCTTGGAGTTGGCTTCGCACTTAGATGCTTTCAGTGCTTATCCATTCCGAACATAGCTACTCTGCAATGCAGCTGGCGCCACAACAGATACACTAGCGGTCTTTCCAACTCGGTCCTCTCGTACTAGAGTCAGGTGCCCTCAAACTTCCAACGCCCACAACAGA
>DATGXP010000306.1:0-1789 GCA_035298845.1 Chitinophagales bacterium | reverse complement strand
GCTATTGCTTATTATGTTGCCGAGCGTGTTCTGACGTAGCTGACCGGTTGTTTCATCCAGTTGCCATGGCAGGGCTGTCCAGGTATACGAGCTATTGTACCCTACTGTGGCCGTAATAAAGTCGAATATCGGTAACTTGTTGATAGGCACAGTATAGTTTACTCCTAACTGTTGGCTGTAATTGGTATTGCGACCACCCTGCCCGATGTTACTCCAAATCTCGTTTTTCTCGGCCTTGGTATCTATTTTACCATCCGGTTCATCTATACGCGAGTTGTTGTTGGCCGTATAGTCGATGCTAAGCGATTTGAATGGATTATACTTGAACACGTAGCTGCGGTTCCAACGGAAGTTTTTGCTATAAGTGGCCGGTATATCAAAACCAACTTCGCCCAATGAACGCAGCTTTATCTCTGTCATATCGCGGTTCATATCTGTAGTAAACGCCAACGTAGATGGCATAGGGTTAAAGCTGAAATCGCGGAACAGGTCGAGCCACTTCGATTTTGATTTGATTAGCTTTTTAAACGGAGCAAAATCTTTGGTTTGCGGTGCAAAGCTCCAGCCTATTATACCCATCCAATTCTTCTTTGAGTTCTTCTCTATGAATGGATCGCTCAACAATATTTCGTTGTAGCTGTATGTAAAATTGAAGTTGCCCGGGTCGTACACGTGCGGACGCTTAGCTTTGGTTTGCGGCACTATTCGCACATTGCTAAAGTTGAACCCACGGCGGGTATTTATGGTTTGCACCTGCGCCAGGTAGCGTCTTGCAGAATCTTTTCCTACAGCGCTCTTAAGCGTTTTGATGTAATCTTTGGTAGGGATATCAAACTGGTAAGGGTCAAACTCCGGTGTGCTGAAAGACTGCGCGTAGTTAGCGTAGAAAGGTATACGTATGCCCGCCTTTTCCGGCAATAACTTACCACCCTCCAGGTTGGTGCTGAAATCGTATTTGTACAGGTTATCTTTATAGCGCTGGTCTATCTTCTGCTCTACCTGTCCGAAACCACGGGTGTGCATTTCGCCCGACAAGCTGATGTTACCTAAATCTGCCAGCTTGATGTTGATATTAGCAAGCGCCGCGGTACCACCAAACTCTTCAAAACCGGTTACGCGCAACTCGTTAAACCAAACTTCTACGCACTTAGCCTGTCCGTCATCTGCATCGGTCAACGGATTTGTAGCAGTATCGCCGGCATACGGGTTGTGTATACCCAGCATGATGGTTTTTACAGCACCTATATCAGGGTTACCTTTTATAGATATAAGCTTACCCCTGGCATCTTTTTGACTAAACACAGCCGTGCGCGGATAACCGGCAGTAGCATTTCGGGTCTGTTTTAAGTTTACAAAATCCTGTAAGCTAATTTCCAGGTTATTCAGCTCGGGCCATACAATTTCGCGGTCGCTGGTCAGGTTATTATCATACAATCCATCAGCAGTAATTTTTAATGGCACTTCAAATTCGTAGTAGTTATCTACAAAATCGGACCCCACGCGTATAAAAGCTGTCACTTCTCCATCGTGCACCGGCAGCTCGCCTCTTATCTGGTTAGCATGTATAAACATTTTAAGCTGCTTATACCTGCGCAAATCCAGCGTCAGGTTTTTAAATACTGCCTTGCGGCTGCAATCTTTCAGGTTGCAGGCATTAATTGCCAGCGCCTGCTCATTTTGTGCGACAAACTGGTTGGTTTGCGCGCCCAGTGCCTGCGTACGGTCAATGTTAGGGGGCAACACATAGTTAACCGGTATTTTCTTGCCGTGTTCTTCTATACCTACCGAT
>DATGXP010000305.1:0-13963 GCA_035298845.1 Chitinophagales bacterium | reverse complement strand
TTGAACTGGCGCTTGAGTTAATAACCAAGGCAAAAGCAAAAGGCGTAAACCTGCTATTGCCCGCAGACAGCATACTGGCTGATAAGTTTGACGCCAACGCCAACACATCTACAGCTAACAGCAACGAGATACCTGATGGCTGGATGGGATTGGATATTGCTACTAAGGCTATTAAAGATTTCAGCGAGGTGATTCTTACCTCTAAAATCATACTGTGGAACGGCCCGATGGGCGTGTTCGAAATGGAGAAATTTCAGAACGGCACTAAGTCAATAGCCGAAGCTGTGGCACAAGCTACCGCTAACGGTGCATTCAGTTTAGTAGGCGGAGGCGATAGCGTAGCTGCCGTACACAAATTTAACCTGGCCGATAAAGTTAGCTATGTATCTACCGGTGGTGGTGCTATGCTGGAATATTTTGAAGGAAAAGAATTGCCGGGGATAAAAGCGATAAACCACTAAAAAGTGTGCGTCATTGCGAGAAATCCCGACGCTCTGGTCGGGATGACGAAGCAATCTCCCAACTAAGAAGGAACACCTTCAGCTTTACCGCACCGTCCTTAGGTAGGGGATTGCTTCGCAGAGCCTCGCAATGACGAGCTTATTGTTTACCGCCCCCAATCATACAAAGGCACCTTACCATCTGAAGGCAACTTTAATTCTTTCTCTTCATTCTCAGGTTTAGCACCGGGTAAGCCCGTAGTGGCTTTAGCTATATCAATACCATCACCCAGTCCCTCATACATTTCAAAATAGTGTATAGCATAGGACTGCACCCGAATAAAATAGGCACTGTTGACGGGGTAAGTCATCCTGTCTTTTACAAACTGGTTAGCGTCTTTTGTAAGCCTCTTTAATTTTGCGCTACAAGTATTAAATATTTTTTGTCGCCTTGTTTTGATTCTATCCAGTTCTGCCCTATTTGCATTTAAAAATGCATAAGCCATTTCAATAACATTTTTTTGCTGAAACACCTTTGCCAAATTCAGCCTGCCTGTTTTTTCCGTAAACTTTACCGATGCCCTTGTAGCCACGGCATCGCACAGTGCCTCTACATAATTGTAATCTACCATTTGGCCCACATGCCGGTGCACCGCTTCGTGAAACACTATAAACGCAATAGCCTCGTCGGGATAAGACAGCAATTTATGATTAAGGTATGCGCCGGATGTGCCCGCTGTTTTATAAACAAGGGTATGGTAGCCACGGCTTTTTAGTTTATTACTGGTTGCTATAGCAGAATCTTCACGCTCAAACGACCATACCATACTTTTTACCATATCCGGCAGTGCAATGGTATCTGGCAGTGAAACATACAGGTAAACAAACATGCTGTCGCCGCCGCTTATCCATGTATTATAAAAACTATTGCCCACATTTAGTTTAAGCTCATCGACGCAAAATTGCCTCAGCGAATCTATCAGGCGTAACTGGTGTTGGTACCGGGCATATTCGGGCATACTGGCCCACCATGCAGCGTCAGTCGGCTGTTGCGCAGCTATTCTGTTTAAAAACAATAGCCCTAATAAGAGCGCCAAACCTTTAAACACCAGCTATTATTATTTAAAAGCAATTTAAGCAATGCATCCGGAAAGTAAATAATCTCGTCTTTTATAGACAAAAAAATAATGCGCATTGTGCATGATTTAAATTAATACTTCATATATTCAATACGTGAAACACTATACCCTCCTGGTAGTATTTATACTATCGGCACTTTACTCGTATGCCCAGCCACTGAACCTGGCTCCGCCTACAACCAAAGCATCTGTGTGCTATAACGATGGCACCATACTGGCCAATGCCACCGGCGGCACCGGCCCATATGTTTATTCTATAATCAGTGGGCCTACCTTGCCAGGGGTAACATACCCTGTAGCAGCCGATAGTGCCGGTTACTTCTTAAGCCTGCACTCGGGCACTTATACAGTAAAAGTAACCGATAGCAACGGAGGCACGGCCCAGCAAACAGTTACAGTGGGTGGCAATTACCAGTTTCCGCAGCTTACTACTACTACCGTAGCTAATACCATTACCGTTACACCCATACCCGGTAAGCCACCCTATACTTATAGCCTTTCTACCTCAGGCCCCAACGGGCCTTTTGGGGCAGCGCAAAGCAGCCCGGTGTTTGCTCAGTTATGCAACGGCACTTACTACATCCGCATACTCGACTCCTGCGGCAACTTTTACACCTCGCTACCGGTTGTTATAAACCAAAAGCCATTAACAACAAATGCCCAATGCCAGTTTAACGGCACAAACGATGTTATTACAACTTACACCCCTGACAATACTTATGGTAGCCCACCCTTCAGATATATAGTAAAAAACGGAAACTACACCGATACTAACAGCACCGGCCAGTTTGTAATACCGGCAGGACTTAACTGCCCATCCACCATCTATACTATTGATATATGTGGCGATACAGCTATATCTTCTGCCGATTGCCACCCACTGGAAATTACACTGGTATGCAGCAATTTTAATACTGCAACTGCTACTGTTACTGTAGCGGGAGGAACGGCACCGTTCGTGTACCGGTTTTACGGGGTTGATAGTATTACCGGTACTTCGGTTCCGTTGGTAACGCAAAATAACGGCAACTTTACCAATCTGCCTTACCCAAATATGGATGCTACTGCCACATTTGAAGTAACCGATGCCTGCGGCAGAAAAGCAACCGTATCTGATACTTACCTCGATTATGAAGGCCATAGCGACTGCCCTTTTAACGGCAAGCTTTACATAAGCGAACCCAGCGGCGCCATAGGCGGGGTAACTGCTACCTGCTTAACCTGCAACCCCGTACAAGTAATCACCACCACTCCTATTGTTTTTAATAATGTAGAGGCCGGCTTGCAAACCATACGCATTACAGACTCGTGCGGCGAAACCAGGGATAAGGTAATACGTGTACCCGACAGTGTGGCCATAACCGGAACTGTAGAATTTATATCCTGCAACGATGTATTGGTTAAAGCCTTTACCAGTGATGGATTACCGATAGACTCTGGAGTAACTTTCTCTTTATACGGTTCAAATAACACTTTCATTACGAGCAATACCACCGGTATATTCTCAAATCTTGCTACCGGTGTATACAAAGTCGTTTTGAGTTATGACCTATGTAAAGATGGACAAGTGAATTTTTACATACCACATATGAACGGCTATTGCACCGTACCTTATTTTGATACTAATTGCGAATTGCGCATGATAGTGCGATACTCTAACCCCGACCTGCCGGAAATGTACTCGCTGGTAGATAGCAATGCTGTAAAGTATAATGAAGCTCCGGCTGGCCCTGGTAATGGTATTAACTTTAATGTTCCACCCGGTCGCTACACGTTGGTATCAGATAGTGGCTGCTCGGTCAACCAGGATTTTGGCGTTACCAGTCAGTTCAGCGAACAGCACTTTACTAACTGTATTAACGAAGGCCTTGTGCGCCTCGTGCTCTCTTATTCCAATTCCAGCGGCTGTGTAAGCCCACGCCCATTCAGATTTACGTTGCAAACTCCTGATAACACATTGCTCACACCGGGCTCTTTTGTTGGCGATACAGCCATATTTGCCGACCTGGATACAGGCATATACATTGCTCGTGTTTACTTAAAAGACAGCATAGTAGTATTTAACGGCGATAGCATTGCAAACGGTAACCAAACCTGTTTTTTAGATAGCATGGTAATATATGTTGGGCCTCATTCTATACCTCAGCTAAACACTGAAAATGTAACTGTATGCGGGCAAACAGAAGTAGCGGATATCCCTTTTACTATTTCAGGCGGGTTTCCGCCATTTTATATAAGCATAGCGGGCTACCCTCCTATTAATACTTACAGCACATTTGGCATATTACCTAATATACCTTTAGGCAGTTACACCATGATAGTAAACGACACATGCGGTATAAGCAGCAGCTTAAGTGTAAGCGTAATAGATAGCTGCCTTAATTGCGATACGGTAAAGGCCGAGCTAAACAATTCGGGGCTTAACGTATGTGCGGGTGATACTGTATATTTTCAGAACACCGGTTTTATGGAGCTTAGCTACCAGTGGATAGTAAACAACGTTGCCTTGACCGATACACTTACCAGCATATTTGTAGTGGTAGATAGCAGCGACATACTGGTACAGCTGGTGGCCAGCCGCTACATCTGCACAGATACCGCCAGTGTAACGGTGCGGCCTTCTGTACCTCCGGTGTTCGATCTGGGGCCCGACACTTCGTTCTGCCAGGTTTTCAGGCATACACTAAGCACTGGCATAAGCAATACGCAATGGAGCACTGGTACTATTGGCGAAGAGATAGACATAAACACCCCGGGCCTTTACATAGCATCTGTGGCAGGCCTGTGCAGCACCGTTACCGACAGTATAAACATTGAGATAAAAGATTGTGTCAGCGACCTTGATATTCCCGATGCGTTTACGCCTAACGGCGATGGCACCAATGATTTCTTTACTGTGTTTGGCACCAACATTAATGAGTACCGGATACGCATCTACAACCGGTGGGGAGAATTGGTGTATGATTCAAACGATGCCACCGAGCTAAGCGACCTGCAGCGCGGCTGGGACGGTACACACCGCGGCAACCTGCAAAGCGTGGGTGTATTTGTTTACTACGTAGATGCCGCGGCTGTTGATGGCAAAACATTTAACCAAAAAGGAAATTTGACCTTGATAAGATAGATGCGAATTCAGCCTAAGAAACTATTTCGTATTTCTCTTCTTCAAATTTCTTAGTGCGTTTCATAAATGTAAAAGTAAAGCCGGGCCATAAGGTCACATTCTTTCCATTGCGCATTTGGTACCAGCTTACACAACCGCCGTTCTGCCATACGGTGTTCGCCAATTGGCTTTGTATCTCGTTGTTATAATCGCGCTGCACCTGTGGCTTAAGGTCTATATATTTTGCACCTTTCTGCTTAAGGGCTTTCAGGCTTTCCATTATCAGGTTTACCTGTGCCTCTATCATTAATAGCATACTACTGTGCCCTAAACCGGTGTTAGGCCCCACCACCAAAAACATATTGGGGAAACCTGCTACCGTTGTACCCAAATAAGCTTCGGCACCATCTTTCCAAACCTCATTCAGGTCGGCACCATTGCGGCCTTTTACCGCAAAGCGGCTTACCTCTTCTGAAGCCTGAAAACCAGTGGCTATAACTATAGCATCTACATTACGCTGCTGGCCGTCTTTTGTAAGCACACCGGTAGCATTTATCTCTGCTATACTATCAGTTACAACTTCTACGTTAGCACGGTTGAGCGATGGATAATACTCATTGGATATTAAAACACGCTTACAGCCCATGGTATAATTAGGGGTAAGTTTGGCTCTCAGTTTATCATCTGGCACTGTTTGTTTTAAATAGCGCAAAGCCAGCTTGCTACCAAGCTTCAGCAGGCCTTGGTTTTTAATAAACCCTATGGCCATTAATTCATGTTGCCAGTATAAACGGCTGCGATGCATGCGTTGGGTAAAAGACAGATTTTTATACAACCACTTGCGCACAGGCCCAATATCACCATCAGGCTTTGGCATTACCCACGGTGGCGTACGTTGAAAAAGGTAAAGCTGCCTAACATCAGGTGCAATGGTGGGCACAATCTGTATAGCGCTTGCACCGGTGCCTATTACAGCTAACGTTTTGCCTTTAGGGCTAAATGTATTATCCCACTTAGCCGAGTGGAACATCTGTCCTTTAAAATCATTAAGGCCTTTGATATCTGGATACAAAGGCTGGCTTAATCCACCCGAGCAACTAATAACAACTCTAGCACTATATTTTTCTCCCTTTTCGGTTTCAACACTCCAGGTGCCATCTGTTTCGTTAAATACGGCAGACTTCACATTCTGGTTGTAACGAATTTGGCCGGCCACATCATACTTAGCGGCGCAATGCTCCATATATTTCAAAATCTCCTGTTGTGGGCCAAATTCACGGCTCCAATCAGGATTTGGCTCAAAAGAGAAGGAATAAAGATGAGACTCTACATCGCAAGCTGCACCCGGATAATGATTATCGTACCAGGTGCCACCCAAATGGGCATTGCGCTCCAGTATTATAAAGTTGTTTTCGCCCTGCTTTTTAAGATTTATGGCTGCACACAGGCCGGCAAAGCCTGAGCCTATAATTAGCTGATTGTAGGTGTTAATCATAAAAGTAAATGTATTAATTAACCTATAAACAAGAGCTAAAGCAGCATTTGCTAAAGGCAAGCCTGTTTTATTTACAGATTTTGAAAAAAATTGCGCCAAGGGTTTGCTACTTCGGAAAAAAATTTACTTTTGCGCTCTCTTAAAACAAGCCGCGTTCGTATAACGGTTAGTACGCCTCCCTTTCACGGAGGTAATAGGGGTTCGATTCCCCTACGCGGTACCAAACGGGGAACTCTTCTAATATTCTGAAGAGTTCCCCGTTTTCTTTTCCTCTAAACCCATCCCGGCAGCTAGATTTCCGCTTTGGTAAATTTAATTCAGCCGGTTGTATTTGCTATCGCTTCCCTTCCAGCATCTGCACAACCACCGGTGGAACCAATGCAGAAATGTTATTGCCCTGCTTCCAGCCATTGCGGGCATTGGTCGAGCTTATTTTTTCCATTTCTTTCCGGCAGGGTATCCAAAAAGTTTCAAGTGTATTGTCTATAGATTCGTTTATTTGATGCAACATCCATTCGTAGTTAAAGTCTTGGCCATTGCGTATGCCGCGCACTACTACAGTAGTTCCTTTTTGGCGGGCAAAATCGGCTAACAACCCTTCATAACAGCCCACCTCTACATTAGGCAAATAGGCGAGTGCAGCTTTGGCCATTTGTAATCGTTCCTCTATACTGAACAAATATTGCTTAAGGGGATTGATACCAATAGCTGCTATTACACGGGGGAAGGTATGTGCAGCACGCTCAATTATATCTATGTGTCCGTAGGTGATAGGATCGCCCGAGAAAGGGCAGATAACTGTATTCATAATAACTGATTTAACTCGTTTTGAAGATTGATGCGGGCATGGCTTTCGTATTTGGCGCGAAAGAATGCAGTAAGAAACATGTATGGGCGGCTGAGTGTTTTGCGCAAAAAATCTCTTCTCCCTTTATTGTATATAAAGTCGGGATAGATACTGAACTCCTTTCTTACTGCAGTTGTGTAATCCTGATAAACCGGTGCAGCGCTGCCAAGTATAGCCATATCGGCATCCAGAAAAACATTGGTTTCATCATCGGCAGCAATAGCTTCGTGGCTTTGTGTGCATACAATAAGGTGATGCACCTTGCTGATTAACTCAGCAGGCATATTCCATTGCATTAAAACCTTGCGGGCGTAGTCAGCGCTTTGCTGCTCGTTATCACTGCGCAAGGGGCTATACACCAGGTCGTGATAAAACAAAGCAAATGTAGTAGCTACCGGTGGAACACCCTTGTAGTAAGCAAACAACTCATCATACATATTGGCCAGATGCCGCATAGTGTGGTAGTGTCGGCCCTTATCGCTATAGTGTGCCATAATATTCTCCCATTCAACCTCATTTCCGGTAACAACAGCAGGCACAGTTTGCCGCCATACGGTTTTTAGCTCATTATTGTTCATAGCTCGAAATTTAATCTCTTGCGTTTATTGCTGATGCAAAGATGCTATTGTGTAAAGCGCTGCGCATTGATGTATGATAAGATTTACGAAGCAAGCTCTTTGCGTATGCGGCTAAGCGATTCGGGAGTGATGCCCAGGTAAGAAGCGATGTAATGATGCGGAACGGCATTAACCAGGTTGGGATACAGTTGGAGCAGTTGCACATAGCGCTGCTGCGCCGTGCAATGCTGCAGCGAGTAAATACGCTCTACAGCCAGTGTATAATTATACTCGGCTATTAAGCGGCCCAGCTTTTGAAACTCTAAGCTTTGGTCATATAGCTTTTGTAAATCATCATAGGTTATTTGTACAAGCTCACAATCTTCAAGGGCGTGGATGTTTTCCTGCGATGGCGTGCGGGATAAGAAGCTGGAGTAAGAAGAAACAAACGGGTTGCGGTTGCCAAAATTAAAGTAAGAAGTATATTCTTTATCGTTAGCCAGGTGGTAAACACGCATAACGCCGCTTACTAAAAAACCAAGCTGGTTACATACTTTGCCCTGTCTCAAAAAATAATCTCCTTTAGCTATCTGCACCGGTTGCATTACTGTGGCCAACATATCTAACTCCGGTTGCGACAGTTTGACGAAATGATGCAAGGTATGTATAAGCTTTTCAGGAAGTGTTATCATAGTAGGATTACAAGTTATGCAGAAATACTTATTTTCAGATTAGAAACCTAAAACCCATTTGCTTGAAAAGTAAGTTTATAATTCTCCCACTACTATTGTTACTGGCCTTGTTGCCGGGTTGTAGTACTACATTCTTTGGTACTGTGGTGGTGTTGCGTTTTCAGGATTTTGTAAGCTATGTATTAATGGCGCTGGTACTAGGGGCTGTAGCATCGTTTATAACCCGTGGTGATGGGCGCACTTCTTTTTGGATATGCTTTTTGCTAAGCCTGGTGCTTACACCGTTGGCCGGGTTAATTTATTGTCTGGTGTTGTTGACGAGGAAATAGTATCGCTAGAAAGCAATAACCAGCCCATTGCGGGTCCGGTTTAACTGTGTGGGTGTAAAGGCAGGTATATCTTTTTCTATCAGTTCGCGGTTAAACTCATAGGCTTTTGCAGTAGCTGTTATCCGCTTAAGTTTTTGCCCGGTTTTGTAAAAGTGGGTGAGATAAAGCATATCAAGAATATACTTTTTGTGCATCCAGCTATCGAGATAGTAGCTACCCGCCTGGTGCAGTATCGTCAGCGAGTAACAGTTAGCTTCCCACTCATACATTTGTAGTTTACGTATCAGTTCGTCACTGGGGTTGGTGTATAGCTCGCCGCCCAAATCGCGCAGCAGGCTATCTACATTCCATTGTATGGTATGGCCGGTTAGGTGTAACACATTGAATAGCTTCTCTTCATCGCTCAGCAGACCCCCTATGTAAATATTTTTACCATCAAGGTCGCCTTTAAAAAACATATCGAGGCTGCGGGTATATTGAATTACTATACCCAAACCGGCCACTACGTCTTCCACCTTATTTAAAACCTTTCCAAAATTTACACTACCCATAGCTTACATCAAATGAATTACTGAATAATACCTTCCATTACATCTTCGATGTAAGAAACAATTTCGATAAAGCGAGGGTCTTTGCGAATAGAACGGTCGCGGCGGGCGGGCAGCTCGGGCTTAATGTGTTTGATAACACGGCCAGGATTAGCATCCATAATATAAATATCGTTGCCTAACAGCACCGCTTCGCGCGGGTCGTGGGTAACTAAAACAACAGTTGGGTTTAAGTCTGCAACTTCTCGTTTTTGAAAAATATCAAGCAAGAAGAACTGCATTTTTGCACGGGTAAAACCATCGAGTGCGCCAAAGGGCTCATCCAAAAACATCATGTTAGGGTTGGCTACCAGACAACGGGCTATGGCTACACGCTGTAACTGGCCACCAGACAGCTGTGGTATCTTTGCGTACTTATTCTCGTGCCCCTCCAGCCCTACTACTTTTATCATCTCCATGGCCTTGGCCTGCGCTTCCTTCTTTGAAACACCCTTAAGCGTGAGTGGCAGTGCCACATTCTCTAGAACGGTAAACCATTCCAGCGATGAATACTGTTGAAATACCATAGGTATGCTATGGTTAGGTTCGATAGGCTTGCCATGCACTAAGACATCTCCAGCTGTTGGTTTTTGCAAACCGGTCAGGTATCGTAGTATAGTCGATTTGCCACAGCCGGATTTACCCATGATAACTATAAACTGACCGATATTTGGGTGGTCCTCAACCGCAAGGTTGAAGTTCTCGAAAACCACAAAATCTTTCTGGGTCTTATTATCGAAGTAGGTCTGCTTTATGTTGCGCACTTCAAGCACCGGTGGTAACGAACCGCCAGATGAGCTCTTTTGTGAGGGGGCTGCTTGGTTTTCCATGTTCTGTTATTGGTGTTTGAATTTGAATATTAATCGGTCGGCAATACGGAATATAGCATCCTGTAGTATGCCGATGGCTACTATTATAAAAATTACTGCATATACTTTACCAACGTTGCTTTGGCGCTCTCCTAAAAATATGAGGCTACCCAAACCACCCTGTATACCGGCAAGTTCAGCTACTATAATATAAGTCCAGCTGATGCCTACTAATATGCGTATATCATCTGACAGACGGGCGATTACTGATTTCCAGATTACGAAGCGCACTGTTTGCCAAAAGGTAGCGCCTAGCGTTTTCATCATCTGTAAGTGCGTAACACTTACTTCATCTATACGCTGTACTACAACCGGCACCAGGTAAACCCAGATACCAAAGGCAAGGAAGTTGATTTTGGTGGCAATAGTTAATCCGCTGATAGCAATGAAAATGCCCATGAGCGCAGTAATAGGCACAAAGCGAAGCGCATTTACCTGCTGGCTGAACATTTTGCGCACCGGCTCAAAAAGGCCGATAGCAAAGCCAAAAATGAGCGCTGCTGCTATACATTTTAGATACCCTATAATATTAATCTTGACAGAGAACCAGATGTTATCGCCCAGGTGGTCGTTCTGCTGCATATCCATAAATGCGTTCCACGTTTTTTGCGGTGTAGGCATTATATGGTTATTGATAAGACCAAGGTTAGTAATGGCAAACCATGCAGCCACAAGAATTACCCAGCCTAATATTTTAAGTGGTGAAAAATTATCGTTGATAAAGGCTTTTACTCGTGTGCCAAAAGGAATATTGTTAGGGGCCGTTTGTTTCATAGTATGGATTTAAAAAAGGCGGGCTTTACAACCCGCCTTTCTTGTTTTAGTTAATCGTTCCCTTTACGTCCCAAATAAACTGGAACTCGGTGCGGCGGTTGCGTGCCTTACATGCTTCGTCAGCATTTTCTTCGCAGCCGGGTACCGGTTTGTTAGAACCGTTACCTACGATGATAAATTTGTTCTCATCAAAACGGTGTTCGTTTACCAGGTAATCTACCACCGCTTTAGCGCGGGCTATAGATAGCTTACGGTTGCTGCCTGCATTGCCCACGTTATCGGTATTGCCTTCTACGCGTATATAAGCACCGGCAAAGCCTTGTGCAAGTTCCTTAATCTCGCGGTCAACCAAGGCCTGAGCGTCCTGATTTAGTGTGTATGAGTTAGTAGCAAACTCAAGGCTTACTACCTTGCTGCTTTGCGATGTTTGCTTCTTTACTTCTTCGGTAGCCGGTTTAAAAGCCTCTACCTTAGCCGGTGATTGATTGTTGTTGCTCGAAAGGTCTGTATCTTTCATCAACTCCTGAATTACAGAAGCATCGGATACATTGCGCCATGGGGCAGGTGATTTGGCAAGGCCGATCTCGGTATACTTGATAGCCATGCGGCCATACATACGGTCACCCGTCATACCGGTATAGGTAGTATTTAAACCAAAGAAGTTGATGTTATCGCCAAGGGTAGAGAAGTAAACTTTATCAGCTGATTTAGCTGCGATATCCTCCGGAAATTTGAAACCAGCAGCAAACAATGCATTAGCTTCTTTTTTGGCAGCTACATCAGTGTTAATACGGGCATTACCGGTTAACCATGCTTTTACCAGCTTAACTATCTGCTCGTGTTTTTCTTTCAGATTTGACTGTTTTACCAATAAACCATCGGCAATTATCTGACTGGCAACAGCGCTACTGATAAGCACCTTAGCGCCTTCCTGTGCAGCTACGCAGTCCTCATCATCCGGTGCCCAAACTACAGCGGCATCGCATTGCCCGTTCTTAAATGCATTGGCTGCCTCTATACCATCGGCTACCTGGTAACCATCTATATCGCTCATCTTTAGGCCCGATGACTCAAGCACGTTAAGTAACAATGTGTGCGAAGCTGTACCTACCGCATAGGCAATTTTCTTTTTCTTTAATGCCTGTACCTCGTCTATACCCTTGCGTACTACAATAGCATCGGCACCGTGCGACTGATTAACCTGCATAATCTGCACTACATTATCGGCCAGCAACTCGCTACCCGAGCCCATCTCAACAGAAAGGGCGTCGGTAGTGCAATAAACAAGGTCAAGGTCGCCGGCATGTAAACCAGCGCGTGTATCTTTTACGGCATCCATTTGTTTGATTAACACCTTAAGCCCAAAGTCTTTATACATCGGGCTGTTTTCGTTTGGCTCCATACCGCCGTTCATTAATACCAGGCCCTGCACACCGGTAAATGTATTGTAAGCAATAACCAGGTCGGGCTTACCGCTTTTAGTATCTAATGCTAGTTTACCATCTTTGCTTCCGCCAAAATATTTATAGCCTAAATAGCCGGCTGCCAATACCCCTAAGAATATAGCTACGTTGCGCAAAAGGGTAACGGTTTTCTGTCCTTTATCAGTTAATTCCATGTTGTGGTGTTTTTGTATTTACGGGTTCTTATTTAAGTAATTCTTTGTTTGCGCTTAGCCATGATGTATCTGCCATGTTTTGAGCATCAGCAGGGTTAGCGTCGTTTTCTTTATTCATAAAGGCAAACACATCTACCTTATTGCTATACTGTTCAAGCAATTTCTGACCTGCATCATCCATAATTCCATTCTCTGCTTCCATCTTCATCAATAATGTTTCGTGGTCATGTATCATGCTCATTACTTCCGATTCATTTTCGGCAATACGGTTGCGGGTTTCTTCCAGCGTAATAGTTTCAAACTCTGAAACACCTAATAAAGACGATGCACTGTGTGCAGCTTCGCGCCAGGTATTAGATGTTTGTAGCTGATCGCGCAGTCGGCCAATGGTATTAGCCACCGACTCGGTGCTGCTTTCTAAGTTGCTATACAAGCGGTCGAAGAAATTATAACTCTTCAGCATTTTCTGCTTATCGGCCTGCATTACCTTTAATAATTTTTCATCTTCGGCAGCTTCGCGGCTAAAGTGGTTGATTTGGTCCTTGGCCTTTGCCCTGATGTGCTCATCCAGTTTGGGGTCGTTAGCCTGCTTTTTAAACTGCTCGGCATAGTCCAGGTTTTTTTGCATAGATGCTTTGCGCTCTTCCATTTTAGTAGTATGCAAAGTAATAGCTGCCATCATCTTTTTAATGCTTGTGCTAAACGTAACCAATACGGCACGGCGGTTAGCCACAACCACCTCTAACAAACCGGGCAAATCAGTTTTAATAATAAAGCGTGTCATACTGCGGATAGCACTTTTCCAGCGCTGTATAAGCACCTCGCGCATAAAAAAAATAGTACCAGCTACAGCCAGCACAATAAAAAGCTTGCCCACTTCTATACCAAAGTCCACCCAGTTTTTAATGGTTTGGGTAATAATTGGCAATAGAAAATAACTGCCTAACAGAAAAAGAACAGCCATAACAGCCGTAACGGCTATGCGCATGTTGCGCTCATCGCGCGTTTCTAAATCGTAAACCGATGAGCTTTTTAGTGCCTCGTTCATAGTGTGTAAATTATCTGGGGTTAATATTAAATATAAATTTCAGGGTTACGAAGATTGTAACCTTTGGATATCAGCGTCTATAGTGCCCTGTATATAGGCATGCGCCAGGTTAATCATCTGCTCTGCCCGTTCAATCTTTGCAATACCCTCTTTGCCTAGGGTTTTATCTACTTCACTTTGGGTTTTCTCCTTAGCAAGTGCATCCTCCAACTGGCGCTTTTGATTTTCGAGTTGCACCAGTTGCGATTGTATTTTCTGAATATTGGCTTCGCGCGTTTGTAAAGCAGCCTGGCGCTTTTGCAGTTGGCTGTTCTTTTCGTTAGCCGCACCTGCTAAAAAGTCATCATTCTTTTTGCGGATTATCTCTTTGTATTTACGGGCAGCCTCTACCAGTTTGGCCCCGGAAACATCCTGCGCCTCAAAGCTCATCAATACGGTATGCAATATCAGGTCGTCAGAGGCCAT
>DATGXP010000304.1:0-2992 GCA_035298845.1 Chitinophagales bacterium | reverse complement strand
CCGGCGCTAAGTGCAGAGCAGCAGAAAAAAACATCGGCTATCATACTGGCCTGCTCGTTCTTCTTCTTTATAGGTGTGGCATTTTGCTACTTTATTATCATCCCCTTCTCGGTAAATTTTGCCGTGGGGTTTTCTATCAGCAGCAAAATACAGAACAATTTTACCATAGAGAATTACATCGATTTTTTTACGGTTATGCTATTGGCTATAGGTATGGTGTTTGAACTGCCGATGATAGTTTACTTCTTATCCAGGCTGGGCATACTAAGTGCCAATACCATGCGCGGTGTAAGGCGCTATGCCATAGTGGTAATTCTTATTGTGGCCGGTATACTTACCCCTTCGCCCGATGTGTTTACACAGGCGCTGGTGGCTGTGCCTATTTATATGTTATACGAGTTAAGTATTTTTATTGCTGCACGCAACGACAGAAAGCGCGCGGCGGAGATGGCTTAAGATTCAGTTGGTTGAAACACCTCACCCATCTGCCTCTGGCATCTTCCCTCTCCTAAAAGAAAGGGAAGAACGTAAAAGCAAGTGGGACTTAAGTTGGGAGTATTTGCTTTAAATGAATTTTTAGAAAACAACAAACCGAAATTATATGCGCATAGCACTAGGCGGCGACCATGCCGGTTACGAATACAAAAAAGCATTGATTGATACTTTGCAGCAACAGGGCTATGAGGTTAAAGACTTCGGCCCCTACACTACCGATAGTGTAGACTACCCCGATTTTGTACACCCGGTGGCATCAGCGGTAGAGAGCAATGAATTTGATTTTGGTATACTGATTTGCGGTAGCGCTAATGGTGTAGCTATGACGGCTAACAAGCACCAGGGCATTCGCGCCGGTATAGCCTGGGGTAAAGAACTGGCGCAGCTTACGCGCCAGCATAACAATGCAAATATACTTTGCCTGCCTGCGCGTTTCATATCGCTGGAGGTGGCTAAGGAATGTGTAGCTGCATTTTTAGAAACAGCTTTTGAAGGCGGCCGCCACCAGAACCGGGTAGATAAAATCGCCTGTTAGATAAAAGCAAAAACATTTTTTATTTCGGCCTTATAAAATTCAATTCAAACAACAGGTATGGGTGATTATAATCTTGGAGTAGGCTCGCGTGTAGAGCATCCTAAATATGGTAAAGGCGTAATAGTAGATATGGATACTGAGTATTATTCTATCTGGTTTAAAGATGGCGGCTCTACCCGTGGTATTGCCCGCGATTTTGATGGCCTGATAGTGCTGGAGCGTAGCGAAGTAGATGTAGTGCCTATTACACTGGATGATATTAAGCGCGCTATAAGCGAAGTAGTAGAAGAGAAGAGTGACCTGCAGGAGATAGTGCCGCTGGCCAACCGGTGGAACGATGGCACGCTGATAATTAAATCGGCGGACAGCAGCATCCAGGCTAAAGAAATTCCTATTGAAACTTTCTTTCATAAAATAGTAATGCTGCGCGACCGGTTGCGTGTAATGGAGCAGAAGGTAAATGCCCACAGCAAACTTACCGATGAAGAGAAGATAGAACTGCAACAATATATCTCGCGTATCTATGGCTCATTGACTACGTTTAACGTGTTGTTTAAAAACACCGACGACCAGTTTAAGGGGACGGGGAGTTAATGGGCTGTTAGATTTGTCAACTTTTGAAAAGTTGACAAATCTGTAATACTCATTGCTAATTTTGCAGGGTAACCAACCCCCTGTAACATGAGCTTAAGCAACAACCTTATCTTTTTTATAGCAGCATTAATTACCGGTGCGCTTATACCTATACAGGCACAAACCAATGCCGGCTTTAGCCGCGCCATAGGCAGTGCACAAACAACCGGTCTGATGGTTTTTGTAATGGGTGTTATTGTGATGTCATTATATGTATTGGTTACAGCTACCCCGCTGCCCAAAATGGAGCAGTTAACTGCTGCCCCTTGGTATTCTTACCTGGGCGGTTTAATAGTACCTATCTATGTTATATCCATCACCCTGCTGGTGCCGCGTATTGGTGTGGGTGCCGCTATCGGGTTAATAGTCACCGGGCAAATACTATGCGCCGTAGCTATCGACCATTTCGGATTTTTTAATGCTGCCATACAGAAGATAGATATACGCCGCACCATAGGCGTTGTGCTGATGATTGCCGGTGTGTATTTTGTGATGGGGAAGAAGGGGAACTAACTATTTATTGATGGCATGAACTTGCTTAGCACAGGCTTTGCTTAGTCATGCCGTCAACGCTATAACTTTGGACACTTCTATATCACTCCTTCGGAGTTCAACGGATTGTAAATGAAAATATCTACAATAATGTCAGTCCTTCGGACTTATTAATCCATTTCAAACCCCAAGCGCTTGCTAAGCGCCGGTGTTAGTTTAGGTAACTTGTTGCGCTCGATGATGTAAGACGTAAGCTCGGCAAACTCAGAGAAAATATAGTGGCTTGCCAGTGCACCCTGCAAGTATCCTTTGCCGCTGCTTCCACCGGTACCGGTACGCATGCCTATCATGCGGTGTACCATGTTCATGTGGCGGTAGCGCCAGGTAGAGAGGCTGTTATCAATCTCCAGCAAATAGTTAATGAACTGAAAAGGCGCCTGCAGCAAGGGGTAGTCGCGGTAAAGCATGATGAACAGCGCAGCGCGGCGTGCTTTAGGGCTAAGGCTTTTCTCCGGATTTTTCTCCTTGCCTAACACAGCTTCTTCAAACGCGGTGAGGTTAAATTTTTCGGCTTCGCCCAAACTTTCTGCGTACACTTCTCTGTATTTTTTCCAGAAAGGCGTTAACTCACCCGGAACTATCGGTTCGTTCCAGTATTCCTGCGTTTCGAAAAACGGCATACGCTCCAGCCAGTCGTTTACCAGGTCGATAAGCGGGCGCTTGGTTTCTACGTCTTCAATTATTTTTTTGTCTTCGGGGCGCAGCTGGCTTACATAATACTCTTTGCCGTGGCGGTTAGCCATACGCAAACCCAGGTTAGCCTCCAGCACTTTAAAC
>DATGXP010000303.1:0-2423 GCA_035298845.1 Chitinophagales bacterium | reverse complement strand
ACGTATTGAATACGTTTCTGTATTGAACAGTATAAGAAAAATTAAGTAACAATGTTATTACCTAAACGGACAAAGTGGAGAAAAACCCAAAAGGGTAGAGTAGCCGAAACCACCCAGCGTGGTGCTGAAATAGCTTTCGGAACTTACGCACTTAAATCATTAGAAAGCGGAAAAATAAGCAACAAACAAATTGAAGCTGCCCGTGTAGCCTTTACCCGTTTCATGAAACGTGAAGGTAAAGTGTGGATCCGCATATTCCCTGATAAACCAATTACCAAGAAACCTTTGGAGGTACGTATGGGTAAAGGTAAGGGTAACCCTGAAGGTTGGGAGGCTCCAATCCAGGCTGGCCGTATCATTTTTGAAGTAGACGGTGTAAGCCGCGAAGTAGCTTTAGAGGCTATGATGCTGGCAGCGCACAAAATGAGCGTGAAAACCAAATTTATCACCCGTCGCGATTCAGTAGAAGGCTAAGCCTTAACTATTCACTAATAACTATTCACCTTTCACAATGGGAGCAAATAAGAAAATAAATCACGAAGATATCCGCCAGTTTGTAACGGAGGATTTAGTGGCAAAGATCGAAACGGACACTGCCGAGTTAAAGCGCCTGGAGTTTAATCATACGGTTACCCCGCTTGACAACCCGGTTAGCATTCGTGCTAAAAGAAGAGATATAGCTCGTCTTAAAACCGAATTGACAAAACGTACTAACGAGAAAAAAGCCTAACAGACAATGGAAAGAAATTTAAGAAAAGAGAGAACTGGTATTGTTACCAGCGACAAAATGGATAAAACCATCACTGTTTCTATTGAAAGAAAGGTGAAGCACCCTATTTACGGCAAGTTCGTAAAAACTACCAAGAAGTTTAAAGCGCACGACGAAAAGAACGATGCAAAAACAGGCGATACCGTTAAAATTAGCGAGACCCGCCCGTTGAGCAGAACAAAGCGTTGGAGACTGGTAGAAGTAGTAGAAAGAGCTAAGTAGAAATTATTAAGGCTTTGCAGCCGCGCAAGCGAGGGCAGGAATATATAGCCTATAATCAATCATAAACAATAACAGAAAATGTTACAACAAGAATCAAGAGCCAATGTGGCCGACAACAGCGGAGCAAAAGAAGTGCTGGTTATCCGTGTAATAGGTGGTACCAAAAGAAGGTATGCCCGCATTGGCGATAAAGTAATAGTTGCCGTAAAGAAGGCTATGCCTACCGGTGGTGTAAAGAAAGGAAGCGTATCGCCTGCAGTAGTGGTAAGAACTACCAATGCTACCCGCAGAAAAGATGGTTCATACATCCGCTTTGATGACAACGCTGTAGTGCTTTTAAATGCACAGGATGAGCCAAAAGGTACCCGTATCTTTGGACCAGTGGCCCGCGAACTGCGCGATAAACAATTTATGAAGATTGTTTCTTTGGCACCGGAAGTTCTTTAATTAAGTAGGTAATAGTTAACACGAAATACAAAAAAGATATTTTATGAAGTTTCACGTAAAGAAGAACGACGAAGTAATCATCATAGCTGGTGACGATAAAGGCAAAAAAGGCCGTGTGATAGAAGTTATCCGCGACAAGCAGCGTGTAATTGTTGATGGTGTAAACCTTGACAGCAAGCACACCAAGCCAAACGCCAAGAACCCTAACGGTGGTATCGTTAAGACTCCAGGCTCTATCCACATCAGCAACGTGCAATTGCTTAGCGAAGGCAAAGCTACCCGCGTAGGCCGTAAGGAAGAGAAAGGTAAGACTGTACGCGTTGCCCGCAAAACAGGCAAGCTAATCGACTAATTCCCTCACAGGATTTAAGCATATTATAAAAGGCGGACTTCGGTTCGCCTTTTTGCGTTTATTACTCTACAAACCAATCAAAATCCGTTATTCCGCGATACTCTGCCGGTAGGGATTTCAGCACTTTCCTTTTTACATTATCTTCTTCTATCCTCCGGATTGTCCGGTAATAGCTGTGGTGTATTGTATCTTCCGTATTATGGTAGATATACTCTACAGTATCTATATGCAACCCATTCCATTTGTATTTGTATAGCGCAGCCTCACCAGGTTGACCATAACCAATACCGCGTATAATTTTTTCTGAAGGATAGAAGGTTGGATTAATAAATTGATACGCGCTTGTAAATGAATTACTTTCCGGCAAGTAGATGTAAACCTCGTAAATATTCCGCAGGCAGCAGCCAGCACCGGGATACCATTGAACTAATAAATCAAATGCCTTGTCGCCGTTTACATCGGCCACTGTATCATTTACATAATTCATCACACTTTCTTTATGGCTCAGCAACGAAATGAAGTGCTTATTTCTGTAAGAAAATACATCGATATATACTCCAGATGGCACCATCCGTCTTACAAGTAAATGTTTTACACCGTTTGAGAATAAATTGCCATAAGCAAACTTTAAAA
>DATGXP010000302.1:0-9417 GCA_035298845.1 Chitinophagales bacterium | reverse complement strand
AAGCGCTGGATAAGCAAGTCGTCGCGGTTTAGCGATTTTAAGGTAAACCTGGTGCTTTACTTTGCCTACCTGTTTAACCTGCTGGTGATTGGCACAGGGGTATATATGTGCATTCAATTTTATAACGATGATTTTGCCTGGCTGCCGTTTGCTGTTGCGGGTGGCACCAAGTTGCTGGCCGATTTTATATTCAACGTGCCGGTTACTATATTTTTCCGCAAGTGGTATATGCTATTTCTGTTACCTTTCGCCGAGATATTCTACGTGTTTTATGTAGTATTGATAGGCCCGCTGAGCCAGATGGGAAGATACCGGTGGAAAGATAGATTGGTGAAACAGTAGGGAGTAGTTGGAAGTGCGAAGTCGGAAGTCCGAAGAAATACAAAAAGCAAATACAGTTAGTGGCAGCAGAACTAAAATCAACCTCTTTAAATCAGAAAGCATGGAAGCGCTTAAAGCGCAACAAGAGTGCTATGTTTGGGTTGGCTACTATATTGTTGTCTTTCTTTCTATCGCTGTTTGCCTATGTAATAGCGCCCGATAACTCGCCCAGTGGCAACGAGCAGGTACTGCAGCTGGAGACACACGAGCCAGGCTTTAGCATTAAAATATTAAAGAAGAAACGCGAAGGCGGACAGAGTACCGGTGTTATAAAAGGGCTGGTAGATGGCTTTGTAAAAGACTACGAACCCATACCGGTGCTCGATTATAAGCTGGAGGGCGACCAGGTTACCTATACCGAATATAAGGGCCGTAACTTTAAGCCGGAGCAGAAAACCATCTCGGTAAATGCGCTATCGGGCGGCAGGTTGAATAGCGTAGAGCAAAAGGACTTCGAGAAGGAGTTTATCACCAAGCGTAGCTTTTTGCTGGGCACCGATAAGTTTGGCCGTGATATTCTTTCGCGCCTGCTGATAGGTGTGCGCGTGTCGCTATCGGTGGGGTTGATATCGGTAATTATCTCTTTAATAATTGGTATTGTATTAGGTGCAATTGCGGGCTACTTCCGTGGCTGGGCCGATCAGGTAATTATGTGGGTTATCAATGTTTTCTGGAGTATACCTACCCTGTTATTAGCTATGGGCCTTTACATCAGCGCCGGCAGCCTGATAGAGAATAAACTGGTGATGATATTTATTGCCGTGGGTTTAACCATGTGGGTAGAAACAGCACGTATAGTGCGCGGGCAGTTCCTGTCGCTGCGCGAGATGGAGTATGTAGCCGCTGCCAAAAGCCTCGGTTTTGGCGATACACGCATCATCTTCATACATATACTGCCAAACATTATGGGGCCTATTATAGTGGTAGCCTGCAGCAACTTTGCCAGTGCCATATTGGTAGAGAGCGGGCTTAGCTACATTGGCCTTGGCATACAGCCACCGGCACCAAGCTGGGGCAGCATGCTGAACGAGTACAAAGATTTTATAGATACCAGCAAGGCCTACTTAGCTTTGTTCCCCGGCCTTGCCATTATGCTGTTGGTGCTTGCCTTTAACCTGGTAGGCAATGGCCTGCGCGATGCACTGGATGTAAAGGGGCAGCTGGATTAATCTATTGTTATATAGCTTGTTTGGCATATAGCAGTATTAAAAAACCGCTTACATTCGCCCCGGTATGGGAAAACTGATATCTAAACTCATCTTCGCCATCTTCGGCTGGAAATTTAAAGACCACGTAGGCGGTGGCTATAACCGCTGTGTAATGATAGCCGCTCCGCATACCAGCAATTGGGACCTCGTGTTTGCCCGCGCTGCCTTCTACCTGATGGATATACCGGTGCGCTACACTGTAAAAAAAGAGTGGATGCGCTTTCCGTTCAACCTCGTGTTTGGCCCGCTGGGCGCCATAGCCATAGACCGCAGCCCCAAAAAAGCCGGCGAAGAGCGCCGCAGCATGACCGAGGCTATGATAGAGCTGTTTAGCCAAAATAAAGACCTGGCCGTAATGGTAACCCCCGAGGGCACCCGCAGCCTGCGCACCAAATGGAAAACCGGTTTCTACCACGTAGCGGTAGGCGCCAAAGTGCCTATTGCCCTCGGCTACCTCGACTATAAAAACAAGATAGCCGGTGTAGGCAAAATCATTTACCCCAGCGGCGATATGGCCAAAGACATGCGCGAGATTATGGCTTTCTACCAAAACATAGAGGGTAAACACCCCGAGAAGTTCTCAATCGATTTAGACTATAAGCCGTAACATCTTTTCTACCAATCGTCTTTGGGTTTGGCCGGTTGTGTTACTGTTGCTTTTAAATCCTTTACCAATGCCACTAGCTTGGTTTCTATATCGGCAAATACATTTTTCGTCAGTTTGGTTTTTTGATTCCATTGCTCTAGTGGTGTAGTCATACGCGATGGAGGGTTAGAGCAGGTGTTTGTGCCATAGTGCACTATGTTGTCTATAGTGCAGCGTATCTTTCCGGGCTTCACTTGTATTATCAGTTTAAAATCCACCGTGCAATTAGATATAGCACACAGTGCTATTGGCATATCAGAAGTTTTAACTGCGCCCGAGGTTATAATTTCGCTATAGGTTTTATCATCCAGCATTACATTATTGTCGCTGCTCTTAAAAGTGCGCATGGCCCATTGCCTGCAGGCCTCGTATATCTGTTGCTGTGTTAGTGCTGTGTCGCATGGTATCACTTCGCGCACCGTATATTTTTGGGTAGCGGTATCTTGCTTCAAAACCTGGGCCGTGGTGTGAGTGTGAAACAAAAAGAATAATAAAAGTAAAGCGAAGCAGTGTTTTTTCATATACGTTGGTTTTATGTCACTTACAAATTAAAGATAAATAACATAACGACTACCGAAGTTTTTTCAACTTCCGAAGTCTATTAGTAATCTATGGAATTTACCCGCTGCAGCATCTATCTTGAAACATGAAAGCCTTTTTGATCGCCCTCTTATTGCTTGGGCTATGCTTAGGCATTCAGGCCCAGTCTACTGATACTATTTATAGCTATGTAGATACTATGCCTGAATATCCTGGTGGTGAGGGTGCATTTTTAAAATACATCCACAAGAACATGTGCTATCCCGAAATCAGCCGGACTCAGGATATATACGGTACAGTTATTTTAAAATTTGTAGTTAACGCAGATGGAAGTACCTCTGACTTTACAATACAAAAAAGCGCGTATCCTGTTTTTGATAATGAATTAATAAGAGTAGTAAAACGCGCAGGTAAGTTTAAGCCCGGTTTAAAAAATGGCAAAGCGGTAAGGGTTTACTACAACTTTCCCATGAGTATACTTTTAAGATAAAACTTCTGCTGCACTAGTTCACTTTGCCAATAAACTCCAGCAAATTCTCATTCACCCACTCCGGGTTATCGTGCTGCACAAAGTGCCCGCTGTTGGGGTCGTATTTTATCTCGAAGCTACCCGCGCAATACTCCGCCGTGCGGTAGGTCAACTCTTTGCCAAGCGCCGTATCGTGCTCGCCCCAAAGCATCAGCACCGGTGCCTGTATTTTGGGTAGCTCTACCGCCGAAAACGTACTACGGAAAGCCGCTCGGTAATAGGCAATAGCCGAGGTAACTGCACCCGGCTGGCTGTAGGCCGCTACATACTTCGCTATATCCTCTTTGCTTACGGCGTATTTTTTCATGCACATTTTTTTAAACGTGCCCTTAAAAAACTTCTCCGTGCCTATTATTTTTTCTGGTATGCCCGGCAGCTGAAAGAAGAACATATACCAGCTCTTTTTCCACTGCGCCAGGTTAAAACCCATCAGCGCGCGTTTCAACTCGGCGGGGTGTGGCACATTCAGTATAGCCAGTTTGCTTACCACTTCGGGGTGCAGCGCCGCTACGGCCCATGCCACAGCTGCGCCCCAATCGTGCCCTACTACTATGGCCTTTTCGTAACCCAGGGCCTTTATCAGTTCGGCTATATCTTTGGCCAGTATCTCTATACGGTAGTCCGAAACATTGGGCGGCTTTTCGGTAAAGTTATAGCCCCGCATATCGGGCGCTACTACCCGGTAGTGTTTGGACAGTACGGGTATCTGGTTTTTCCAGCCGTACCAAAATTCGGGAAATCCGTGCAGCAACACCACCAATTCGCCACTTCCTTCGTCTACATAATGAAACCTGATGTTGTTGGCTTTTATAAACTTAGATGGCATAGTGGTGGATTATGAGTATGAAAATATGGAAATTAACCATTTGGGGCCTTTAACTTAGCTTAGCAATTAGGTACCATAAAATAACTTACTTTCGATAACGTTTTTATAAAACAATTTGCAGTTTGAAAAAGATTTTTGTCCTGCTTTCTTTCATCGTTTTTACCGGCACAGCGCTTTGGGCGCAGGATGACGATTTGCCGCCACCCAGCAGCAAGCCCAACCAGACCCAAGAAGAAAAAAAACCGAACGACCAGACACCACCCGACCCTAAAGACTTTAAGGGTTTCGATAAGCCGAAGAAATTCGACATGTCGAAGTTATTGATAGAGCCTATTATAAATTTATCTATTAGCCAATACCGGATAGATGCCGGTTTTTCACCCTCGGTAGCCTACCGGGTGTATCAGCCTAAAAATGCCAACCCACGTTGGGGAAATACCGGTTTGTTTGTGGGCGGAGGCATAACCTACTCATATACTCGTATAAACGAAGGCAACGGGTTTAAATACAATTTTCAAACGTATGGTGGCGGGCCACTGATACAGTATAATATATGGAGAGGATTATTTGTGCGCGCCAAGCTTGAGTTGCTGGGCCGCCGCATACCTAACGACAACCCTAAGGTAGTAATTAACCCCAATGGCAGCCGCTCGTTCGAGTTTACCTACAGGCATATATTTACACCAGCTTGTTTGGTAGGTGTTGGCTACAACCTGTTGCAAAGCAAAAACATCTTTATTCCGGTTATAGTGTCTTACAACGTGCTACACGAGGTAGTAGATAAAGACTACTCTATTTATCCACGCGGGTTTACCGTGCAGTTAGGTTTCATTACCCTGTTTTAGTTTATTTCTTCAGGCGGCCGTGCTGGTGGCTATGTACCGCACCAGGCTACGTTTAGCCACAGGCAGCATGGTTTCGGGCAAGGGGAACGAGTGCTTAAACTCTACCACATAAGCAGCCGGGTTAGGCAGGTGGCTGTTCTCTTTAATCAGCTGAAATTTTACACGCTCGTAGGTATCGCTTAGCGATATATTGTAGTTGAACAGAAACTGCGTGTGTATACCCCGGAATTTCTCCAGTGCATTTTCAAAAATGGTAATGCGGTAAGCGTATACGTTCACCAGCTTTTTAATATAATCCGATAGCATCAGGTAGCCCTCATCGGTGCGCAGCGGCAGTATACCTATGGGAAACACCTCCAGCTTATCTTCTACCTCACCGTACAATTCTTTGCCCAGGCCCAGTTTGCTTTCTATTTGCGGCAGTGCAAAATCCACAATACTGTCTATCTCTTTCAGCAGTTCATCATCATCAAACAGTTGCCGGTATTCTATGCGCAGGTTTTCAAAATCAAGACGCGAAATCTCTTTGGGGAAATCCTTAGCCACGGCCATTTTCTTTTCGCGGAACATTTGCAGGTGGTTGTAATGCTCCATCAATTCCGCCATGCGCGGGTATAACTTCTTTTCGTCAAAGTGGCTTGTAACCCGCTGCAGGTAGCCCAGCAACATATACTTTTTGTATTCAAAATCTATCCATCCTTCGGTTAGCCAGCCTGGTTGCAGCGTATCCATAAGCAATTGATTTATGTATATGTAACGTAAAATACTGTGCCGGGTTGTATAAAAGAAGGGGTGAATTAACAAGCCTTGCAGGTTAGTGTCTATTTAATCGCCCTATCTATCAACCAATTAGTTTTTGTAATATAGTAGTACCAAAAAACAAACTATGCTCAAAACCAACCTACTTACATGTTTGCTGATAATAGCAGGCCTGCAAATATTACACGCGCAGGAAACTACCGAAAAGCCTAAAAAAGAAAAAAAGAAAGAGGGCTATTTTACCCTGCGTATAGGCGGTGGCTATGCCTGGAATGGCTTTTTAAACCAGGGCGGCGTTATGGGGCCGGTGGTAGACCCATACCACCCCGAGCGCGACGGGCTTATAGTTATGGCCAACCGTAATTTTTATAATGACTCATCTACACAGATTGTAAACGGAGGATATGGTAAAGGGCTTAACTATACGCTGGGGCTGGGCTATATGGCCAACCCTTATGTGGGGTTCGATATGGGTATTTCAATATTAAGCAGCGCGCCTATCAGCAGTACCGAGCGCCACGAAATTGTATTGGCTACACCGCCCTTTGGCTATGTTAATGTCGGCAATTATTTCGATGCTAAAATAACTACCAGTGCTTTTATGCTCACGCTTAATCCCTCTATAGTTGTAAACGCAGCTAAACCGGGTTGGAAAGTGTACCCTTATGCAAGGTTGGGCCTTACACTGCCGGTGTATGGTGGCCTTACGCATAACATTGATATAGCTTTGGAAGAAGCTGTTCAGGGTAATACCGCTCTGTTAGATATACTTAAAGGAGAGCCTTATTTTTTGGGAAAAGAAACCAAAGTTAAATTGAAGACCGAGGGCACAGTATCGCTGGGAATAAACGGCGCCGTGGGTGTAGCTTATAAACCGCTGCCGTACCTGGGCATATTTGCCGAGGTAAACGGGCAATACTTAGTTACCCGTGCTAAAGAAACCACCATTACTCAATACGATGTAGATGGGGTAAGCAAGCTGGAAGAGCGTGGCGAATACCGCACACACTTTGTATATACCAATAAGCTGGATAAAACCAGCAACAACGCCGACTACAACGAGAACTACGATAGAACAAAACCGAAGGAAGACTTTCGTCCTAATGGGCCTTTCAGCAACATAGGGTTTAACATAGGCCTTACCTTTATGCTTAGCAAAGCGATATTGAAAGAGGCGAAGGTCAAGCCGGAAGCGACTCCGGTGCAGTAACCAATTCAGCAACCTGTGAGATACATAATCGCAATACTTATACTGTTTGGTTGGCACACAGCAGCTTATGCGCAGTCCACTTCGCGGCTTGTCATTCCTAATCTTTCTGTAAATGCAGATACCACCGGAAAAATTCAGTTACCCGCTATTCAGGCTGATGTATTTAGAGAAGGTGTGAATTTTTGGACCAACGACCTGCCATACATATACACCGGTGGCGATAGCTCCCTGATTACATTGAATGTAAAGGAGAAGAACATCACTGTAAGTATAAAGGCAGCTGTAGAAAATGGCTGGATCAACCTGAAAGCTATGATATGGGACATGCAGATTAAACCATCAGAAAATATACGGTTGCAACGTATTGTCACCAAAAATTTAAGCCTGGGACAGCAAGCCGAAACAACCAATGTGCCCCTGAGTGTTTTCGGTATATTGGCTAAAGGCATAAAAGAACCAGAAGACCACGGGATATTTGCAATGATTGAGAAGGGGTATTCAGAAGAGGTAAAAAATGAAATTTACCTGCAGGATAAGGCGAAGGCGCTGAGTGAATTTGTAACTGCAAAACTGGATACTGCCAAACACGCTTACTGGAAAGTACACGTAAAATCAGATACCGTTTTTATACACGAAACGCTGGATAGTGTCAATCAAAGAATGCCCTATAAAGATGTATTATCAAAACTGTTTGGTGTTGGATTTTTCACGCTCGATAAGTTTGATTGCAGTATTACTATCGATAAGGCGACACACAAGCCTTTACTATATATCTCTGGCAAATACGATAAAGTTGTGCCTATCAATGTGCAATTCTCTTCAGATTATAAAGTAAAAGGGATAGCGCACATTTTACGTTGGGATAAAAAAGATGAGGGCATTTTAGAACTACACTTTTGGCGCGAGGTAGATATTGAGCGCTATTTTTTAAAATCTGAATGGTGGTGTCCGATAGATGTAACAGGAACGTGGCATAATTTTGAGGATAATCAAACCCCACTTAATCTTATAAAATGCCCTGCTATTAAAACTACCAAAGTCAGGAACATTCATATCCTGTTTTAGGTTACAGTTATTCGGCAAACAAAAAAGCCCCGGCGTTTACACGTCGGGGCTTTTTATTTAATCATTGTCGGTGCTATCACCAACAACTAAACAGTGCAGATTACTCTATCACTACTTTCTTATTTACCGCAGCTACATTGCTGTTGGCAAATTCAATTTTTACATTGTAAATACCGGCAGCAAAAGTAGCGGTATTGATAGTGCCGTTGCTGGCAGAGAAGTTATTGCGGGCAACTATCTGGCCCATGTTGTTGGTCATAGTTACAGCGGCAATATTCTCGCTGCTGCGTATGTTTACTTCGGCATGTGCCGGGTTAGGAAACACCGAGATATCAGCTACCTGCGTTACATTGCTAACCGAAGCAGCTATACCCTGACAAGCGTAAGGCGCTAAGAAAGCAGCCGATGCTGAGTCAATTTCTGCCATCATAGCAGCATTACTCTGCCATGGGCAGTGGCCTGCCTGAGGATAAACTATGCTTGAGTGGTTAATTCCGTATTGGATATACAATGGCTCCATTTGACCTAAACCGCAAAGCTGCACCGGTGTAATACCACCCTGTGCGTTAGCGCAGTTATAAGGCACGGTAGCATCTTCATCGCCCTGTGCGTTGAAAGACGGGGTGTTGCCTTCGCTTACAAAAGTAGCTTCGTTCAAGCCACCGGCCAGGTTAAGCAATGCCAGTGGGCGAGAAGAGTAGCCATCGTTACCGCTGTTACCTTCTATACCACCGTTGTTATTAATAATAGTTCTAAGGTCGGCAGGCGCTTCGTTTACGCTATCGATAAATGCCACGTGGGCAAACAAAACTGCACCCGCGCTGTTACCGCCTACAAACACCTTCTCCGGGTCAATATTGTACTTGTTTACCGTAGCCGCATCTTTGCGGAAAAAGCGGATAGCCGCCTTACCGTCGCTGATAGCTTTCATTACCACATCTTTGGCAGTTGGGCCGTTTAGCATATCCAAAGGCTGGCCTAAACGGTAGTTGATAGAGGCTGTAACATAACCGCGCTTAGCAAAGTTGTTGCAAAGTTCAGTTACCACACCATCCTGTGTTTTGCTGCCGCCAATAAAGCTGCCGCCGTGTGCCAGTATCATAACCGGGCGCATGGTAGAGTTATCGCCGGTAGGCTGGTACACATCTATTAATAATGTAGTGCTGTTAGCCGTGCTGTAAGTATCGGTTGTTACCGTTACGTTCTGAAATACTTCGGTAATGTAGTCTTTGCTGCATTGTGCCGATGCTACATGGCCTGTAAACATGGCGGCGCAACCTAAAACCAGTGAGTAAAATTTAGTTCTCATTTTAAGATGAAGTTTGGTTATAAAAATTTAATGTTAAACGAATGTAAACCAATTTACTTGATGATACTGCCATTATTGGTTAAATCTTTTGGCGACACA
>DATGXP010000301.1:0-1818 GCA_035298845.1 Chitinophagales bacterium | reverse complement strand
ATCTTCACCTCCATGAACATACTCTTCGCCACCACCAATGCGCAACTGCTTCAATGCCGCAAAGCCATTCTCGAATTACGTCCGCATATAACTGCTGATGAATACCTGGAGAAAGCAAAACTGCTGCTAAGTCAAGGTGCGCAAATGATTTATGTAGATAGCGAGGGCGATGCACCTGCTGTATCAGTATTCCGCATCAACTACTATTTCTTCCGCGGCAAAAATTTATACATAGATGACCTTAGCACCTTGGCCGAAGCCCGTGGCAAAGGCTACGCAGGTGCACTGCTGGATTTTATAAAACAGTATGCCATACAAAGTGGCTGCGCCAATATCCATCTCGACTCAGGCTATGCAAAAGAACGGCACGATGCCCATCGCCTATACCTTAACAAAAGCTACCACCTTGCCAGCCACCATTTTGTATTGGATTTGTAATAGCCACTTAAGCCGTTACCCAAACCGGTAATCTTATTACCTTTTTTAGGTAAAATTTTTAATCGGGTGTTAGCATTTTTATACCGAAGGGGGTTGGCATAGCGGTTTTTATTGTATTGGCAATCAAATTATTGTAAATAAAGGGGTTGGCACTTTTCAAAAACAACCCTTTTTTTGCAATAGGTTTTATTCCAAAAACTCAATTATCGCATCTATCGCCTTTTTGTTACGAATGATGGTATTATGCCCGGCCCCCTTTACGTTCACTGGCTTTATCTCCGGCCTTAGCGATAGGAAGTGCTTAATGTCGGGCAACGATACCACATCATCGTCCTCATCATAAATCAGCATGGCCTTATCGGCCTTTATCTTCTCCTTTCGCTTAGCCAGGTTCATCCGGTCTACCGACATCTTAAACTCTTCCTCCAGCCCTTTAAAAAAGATACGCTGCATTTTCACCGGCACCTTCAGCATGGCAAACACCTGCTCAAAAAACTTACCCGATGATATGGGTATAGCCATCATTACCAGCCGGTTTACTATTATGTCATACTCCATTAGCATGTAGGCACTGGCTCCGCCCCCCATGCTGTGGCCTACTATGGCATAAGGCGTCCCTATCTTATCTATTAACTGCACCATCGCTTCTTTAAAGTGCAGCAGGTTGCTCGTTTCGCCTTCGCTGCCGCCATGTGCCGGTCCATCAATAGCTACTACGCGGTAGCCGTTTTGCATAAGCGCAGGTATCATCTTATAAAAGTCAAGCGCCATCCCATCCCAGCCGTGTACCAGCAATACCGTTCGGTGGCTGCTGCCCCACACATAGTATTTCATCTCTACCTTCTGCTTGGTATTCCTGAACTCATTCACCTTAATCACATGCTTGTGCGCCTTTTTCATCAGCGCTTTGTGCGGGGGGCGCAGCACTCTTTTTTGTGGGGTAAACACCAGCTTCACCAGTATATCTATAGCCGTTACCGGTGCTATATTACCCGCTACCGAAAAGAAACGCGATAACCATTTTACCTTGGCCGGATAGCCTTGTTGTTGTTTTTCTGCCATTGCTTTATCAGTTAATCATTCGTATGGTTTTAATGCGTACCGGTGCTTTGGGCCTATCGGCATTACCGGTTTCTACTGCCGCAATCTTGTCTACTATATCCATGCCTTTCAGTACCTCACCAAACACCGTGTACCGAGAGTCAAGGTGCGGTATGCCGCCTATAGTTCGGTAAACTGTTTTATGCTCTTCGGGTATTTCGTAACCACCGGTGCGTGCCCGTGCTTTTATAAAGGTAGAGTCATCAGCCACTTTACCCTGCACTATATAAAACTGGCACGCGCTCGATGCCCTTTCGGGGTTATCATCCCGTGCCATAC
>DATGXP010000300.1:0-2319 GCA_035298845.1 Chitinophagales bacterium | reverse complement strand
GGTACGTTTCGCGGCTGGCCTGTGCCAAATCTCGCCCGCGCACTATACCTAAGCGGGCACTAAGTGTTTGTAATAAAAGGGCTATCAGGTTGCTCATTAGCAACACCCACAGCAATGAGTAACCGTACTTGCTGCCGCCGGCAATATCCGTAGCCCAATTGCCGGGGTCCATATAGCCTACGGCCACCAAAAAAGCAGGGCCGGCAAACAGAAAAAAGCGCTTCCACCACGTTTGGCTTTGCGTGGTATCTATAGTTCCATGTACTTCCTCCAGTGATTTATAATCAGCCATCTCTCCCAAATTTTAGACAAACCTAAAAATATTTTTTGATTGCATGAAAATCGATTTACAAAATTTTACATTTCCTTTAAAGCATGAAAGCATTAACCTGTTTTTTATTAGTCTTGGTTTTCATTCTTAATACCGGACATATGACACCCGATAAAAAACACACCATGCTATGCCTGGGCGATAGCTACACCATAGGAGAAGCAGTGGAGGAAAGCGAGCGCTTCCCCATGCAGGCAGTTGAAATGCTTAAGAAAGAACATGTGCATTTTGACAAACCAGTTATAATAGCCAAAACCGGCTGGACAACCGATGAACTGGCTGCTGTTATTAACGAGCAGAACCCCACCGGAACTTATGATGTAGTTACTTTGCTGATAGGAGTAAACAACCAATACCGCGGCCGCGATTTGGAGAACTACCGGAAAGAGTTTGCTGAGTTGCTGCATACGGCATTGAACTATGCCGGTAAAAAACCAAAGCATGTTTACGTAGTATCTATACCGGATTGGGGTGTAACACCCTTTGGCGATAACGATAAACGTGGTGAGGGCCAAATAGGCAAAGAGATTGACCAGTACAACGCTATCAACAAAGAAGAAGCACGAAAGGCTGGTGTGAACTATATCGATATTACACCCGGTAGCCGAAAAGCAAAAACAGATGCTGACCTGATTGCTAATGATGGGTTACACCCAAGTGGAAAGATGTATAAGGAGTGGGCGGAGAAACTGGCAACGGCTATTAGAAACCAATACTAACCCACCATTATATTCTGCGCGGCAAGCTTAGAGAGGGTAATGGTTTTATTTTTGCCCAGCTTAACTACAAAGGAGTTATCGAACTCAATAACCTCTGCTACTTCGATAGGTGTGCCTAAGTGAATGCCGAGTGCATCGAGGTGTTGCAATAATTTTGAGGAGCTGTCTTTTACACCTACCACTTTGCCCTTATCGCCTACTTCAAGTTTAGATAGTAGTGTTTGCTTCACCGATTTGATATTGCCTGAGGCATCGGGTATGGGGTCGCCGTGCGGGTCAAACTTAGGGTGACCAAGAAACAAATCCAGTTTATCAATCATCTCTTCGCTTTGTATATGCTCCAGTTGTTCGGCTATATCGTGTATTTTATCCCAGCTGTAGCCTAGTTTCTCTACCAGAAAAACCTCCCACAGGCGGTGCTTGCGCACAATGCTTTTGGCTATCTTATCTCCTTCTTTGGTAAGTCGTACGCCCTGGTATTTTTCGTAGGTGATAATTTTCTTCTGCTTCAGCTTTTTAAGCATATCGGTAACCGAAGCGGCAGTAGCGCTTACCTGCCGGGCTATTTCGTTGGTAGAAATATTATCGTCCCCATCTTCGGAAAGATGGAAAATGGCTTTTATATAATTCTCTTCGGTGCTGGAGTAAGGCATAATAGCGCTAAAATAAAAAAGATGTTAGAACACACTGAACCAAGAGCATAGAACACAGAGCCAAGAAAACAAAGAATCGAGAACCTGGAGCCAAGAGCAAAGAAGAGAGACAGAAAAGCAATTTTGCCCCTTAATCCAGATTCTGTGTTCTTGGCTCTATGCTCTTCTTTAAACATTAACATAAGTTTCACACAATTGTGGAAGGGGTGAAATATCGCAATTAAACTGTTTTTATACATTTACCCCCGCTATGGCAGAATACATTGTAAGTGCGAGAAAATACAGGCCCTCTAAGTTCAGCGAAATGGTTGGGCAGGAGCAGGTGGCTGTTACCCTTAAAAACGCTATCCGCACCGGCCATTTAGCACACTCGTTTTTGTTTTGTGGTCCGCGCGGTGTGGGTAAAACTACCGCTGCCCGTATACTTGCCAAAACCATTAACTGCGAAGATGTTTCGGCCGATTTTGAGGCCTGCGGCAAGTGCAATAGCTGTGTTTCTTTTCAACAAAATGCATCGTTCAATATTCATGAACTGGATGCTGCCAGCAATAACTCGGTAGAGGATATACGCTCGCTGGTAGAGCAGGTGCGTTTTCCGCCACAAAGCGGTAAGTAT
>DATGXP010000299.1:0-2633 GCA_035298845.1 Chitinophagales bacterium | reverse complement strand
TTTTTATTAGCCCTGTTAACTCCCCTGATATTGTTTGCAGGTGCTCAGGACTCCAAGTTGAAAAACGTGGAGAAGTATCCTAAAGTGAAATGGCGCAAGAAATTAAAGATTGCACGTGCCAAAATTAAGGAAGGTAGTTTTTATAATGCTGCTCAATATCTTGAGGATGCTTTCAAGGCTAAACCTGAAAAAATTGATATCGCGCACCTGTTAGGCGAGGTTAACCGCGAGTTGCGCGATTACGAAGCAGCTGAAAAGTATTATAAAATAGTTATAGCTAAAGACCCTGAGGCTTTTGTAAACGACCAGTTTCACCTGGGCCGTATGCAAAAAATGAACGGCCACTATGCCGACGCTAAAACCACGCTGGAAGGCTACGTAAAAGCGCCGCTGGGCAAAAAGGATATCAGCTACAAAAACCTGGCTAAAATAGAAATCGAAGGTGTTGATTCTGCTTTGGTTCTCACCAAGTTCCCTACCAAAATTAAGGTAGAGAAAACCGAAGGACAGGTTAACAGCACCATTCAGGATTTTGCACCAAAACCATTAAAGGGTGGTGGGGTTATGTTTACATCGCAACAAACAGATACTGCCGTTAATATCTCTACCTCTAAAGCAGAATACCACACGTCAATTTTTACAGCTGAAAAGTCGGGTAAATCGTTCACAGGCAGAACAGAACTTCTGTCGCCACCCAACGATCCTAAAACAAACACAGGTAATGCGGTATTGTCTCCCGATGGAAACACTATCGTTTTTACTAAATGTAACAACGTAGAGAATTCAGAGAACAGGGTTAATTGCCGCTTGTTCCGCTCCGTAAAAAGCGGTAGCACCTGGGGAGAGTCAGAAGAGTTGAAAAAACTGAATGGCGAACTTGGTACTACTACGCATCCTGCTTATGGTGTAGATAAAGATGGTAACACCATTCTGTACTTTGCCAGTAACCGTGCGGGCAGCAAAGGTATAGATATCTGGTATGCCAAAGTAGATAAGGATGGCAACTTTGGTGCAGCTACCAACGCCGGCAATGAGGTAAACACCCCGGGCGACGATATCACTCCTTTCTACGACCTTAAAAACAAATTACTTTACTACTCATCAGATGGCCTTCCATCTATAGGTGGTTTAGATGTATTCAAAATACAGGGAACACCAGGTGCGTGGACCAGCAAACCGGTTAACGCTGGTGTGCCAATCAACTCACAGGCCGATGATTTATACTTCGCATTAGATGAGAAAGCTGCCCGTGGCTTCGAGGTTTCTAACCGTATAGGTACTACTTCACCTCGTGGCGCTACCTGCTGCGATGATATCTGGACAGTAATCGTTCAGCGTGATATCACCCTTAAAGGTATCTACGTTAAACGTGGCGACCCTACCAACACACCGGTAACTGGTGTAGATGCATCGCTTTACAAAGTAGCCGGCAATAACTTTGAGTTTGTAGGCAATGCTATTACTACTGCTACACCTTTCCTTTTCCCTGTTAAGCGCAGCACTTCTTACAAAATCAACGGTAACAAAGAAGGCTACTGGCCATCTATCGATAACCTTACTATTGAAGAAGAAGAGGAGCGCGATACAATCGAAAAGATATTCTACTTAGACCCAATTATCCGTATCCACATCAAAATACCTAACGTTTATTTTGCCTTCGATAAATCTAACGTAATTGATTTCTACAAAGGCCAGATTGACTCGGTAGTACAAGTGTTAACTGCACACCCTGGTTACTCATTAGAGATTCAGGGACACACCGATAGCAAAGGTACAGATGAGTACAACGAAGCGCTTTCACTACGTCGTGCCAACGAGGTTAAGACTTTCTTGATTAAGAAGAAGAAAATTGAAGAAAGCCGCATAGTGGTTAAGACCTTTGGCGAAAAACAACCAGCCGTTCCTAACGAATTACCTACCGGCGAAGACGATCCGGAAGGCCGCGCACGCAACAGAAGAGTTGAATTCAAGCTAATCCCTGATAAGCCTGAAGATGCTCCGGAAATCGAAAACTACGGCGAAGTAGTTAAACAAGTAAAAACAGGTCCTGGTTTTACTTACGGAAAAAAGAAGAAATAAATCCTTAACCGGATAAACAAATACAACAACAGCCGTGCAGAAATGTGCGGCTGTTTGCTTTTAACAAGGGTCGTGTTATAGTACTAATTGTTGCCCTATTCCTCGTTTTTATTACCCCACACCAGTTGCATTACAAAGCTTATAGCTACGCCGGCAGCGCCTTCTATAAGCATTAATTTTGCACCGGGCCAGCGCATAAGGTAAAACAGCAATCCTGCAATTAGTATCGCTGTGGCAAAGCTACGGGCGTAGTTAATAAGCACTGCCTTTCTGTTTTTTTCCGGAGGTATGAACCCCAATATGATATAGTAGATTACTAAGTTGCCCATACCTATTATCAACATCATATTTGCACCGGGCCAATGCATTAGTTTAAATCCGCCACCTAGTAAAGCAATAAATAGTGCCGCAAGTTGAAAGCGTTCAAGTAGTTGTTTGTTTATCACTATGGAGGGATTTGTGTGTGCTAAAGATAGGAAAACCGCTTACAGCCGAAATGCCAGCCCTGATTTGTAATCCACACAGGGGGGCGGATAGTTACCACGTATAGAAAC
>DATGXP010000298.1:0-4055 GCA_035298845.1 Chitinophagales bacterium | reverse complement strand
TTTCGGCCAGTGCGGTCTGGCGCACTTTTTCCATATCTATAGTGCCGGTCTCTTTCTCTACACCATAAAACGATGGCACATACAGCTTACCGCTAAAGTTAACCGGTGAGCCGTGTGTTAAGTGTCCGCCGTGCGACAGGTTAAAGCCCAGTATTTTATCGCCCGGTTTAAGGCAGGCCAGCATTACCGCTGCATTGGCTTGCGCACCGCTGTGTGGCTTCACATTGGCCCATGCTGCGCCAAACAATTGTTTTAATCTTTCTATAGCCAGTGTTTCGGCTTCATCTACAAACTGGCAACCGCCGTAGTAGCGTTTGCCGGGAAGACCCTCAGCATACTTATTGGTAAAGCAGCTACCCATAGCCTCCATTACCTGTGCCGATGTAAAGTTCTCAGAGGCTATCAGTTCAACTCCCTCGCGCTGGCGGTGAAGTTCCTTATTTATCAGGTCGAATATCTGTGTATCGCGTGTCATGTGCAGTGGTTTATAGGGCGCTAAAATAATGGCAGATAGCGAGCGAAAAGCGGTTTTTACTAACAGTGTTGGCGAAGGTTAATGATGTATTTCATTCTTTAGATATTAACCCTACATTTATAAAAACATACACCCGTGAAAACTATTCTTATTCTCCTGTTTATGGCTGTTGCCAGTTCTGCATCCTCGCAAAAATATTTTTACCTGGAGGAAATTAAGCTAAGGAAGAAGGATGATTTTAAAGCGAATGAAGGAAATGTTATTAAAGCTACGGATTACCTGTTAAACACACCTATAGATGAAGGGAATCATGACCGCAAGGCCTGTATGAGATTCATTATAAGATATGCAGAGAAGATATCTAACATTACCATTACAATTGATGGTGCTATAAGCAAACTTTCGGACGGTAACGGGGATTTACTTATCGTATATATGGGGGTGTGGTTAAAAACATCTTTTGTAAAACCGGATGCCGATTGGAACTATCAGCAAAAAGAAATACTTACTGCTATCTATAAATATGTAAAGTCAGGAAACAATGTTAAAAGTAATAGCGCTATAAAGAAGCTGATAGAAGCTGGCGATGAAAATAAAATAGACCAGTTTATTAAAAGCTACGAACCAAATAAATAGGTATTATTTCATATCGATTAACTCCACATCAAATATCAAATTAGCCTTTGGCGGAATGATAGGCGGGTGACCCGCATTGCCGTATGCCAGAAAATAAGGAATGATAAGCCGCGCTTTGCCGCCAACGTTTAATAGCGCAATGCCCTCATCCCAGCCTTTAATCACTTTGCCTAAGCCCAACTGAAAGGTAAGCGGTTGCTCACGCTCGTGGCTCGAATCGAAAAAAGTACCATCGGTAAGCATACCGGTATAGTGTACCGACACATGGCGGTGTTTGCCTGCTTTAGCACCGGTGCCCTGTTCTTCAATAATATAATGTAAACCGCTTTCGGTGCTTTGCGCAGTAGGGTATGTTTGCTTGGCCCAAGCGCTAAACTCTGTCAGCAGGGCCTGCTGTGCGGCCTGCTGTTTCTTCTTGTGTTCTTCCAGTTTCTTTTGGTAGTCGCTCATGTTTTTGTTCAGTATTTTTCCCCAACAAATTTAGCTTATTTGATTTTACGGTTTTTCCTTTTGCCTGCGCTTAATGGCGTACATGTGGTCCATTTGCTCATTTATCTGCGCCAAAAAAGGTTTATCACCAAGTTCTGCTACTATATGGAATGCCTTTGCCAGCGCATCCTCTGCCTGTGCCAACTCTCTTGTAGCTGTATATAGAACGCCAAAATTATAATACGAAAGGGCTAGTTCGTGGGGCGAACCCGACTTAATACGCAGCTGTAATGCTTTAGTCTGAAACTCTACAGCCAGGTCGAAGTTATCCTGCTTAAGGTAACAGTTGCCAATATTGCAATAAACATTAGCCATATTGCTTAAATCGTATCGTGCTTCAAAAATCTGGCAGGCATGGTTGTATTTATCCAATGCTTCGGGTAAATTATTAAGGCTGTTGTAAATATTACCCAACCCCATATAGCACATGGCCCTTCGTGGGCTATCGTTATCATGGGTAAGCAGTGCCATTGCCTGGTTTAAATAATCAACTGCCTTTTCGTGCCCCTTATTATTGTATTCATACAATTTGGCCAGGCTAAAAAGCAGATGTGATTTAGTAACCCTGTATAACTCGTCGCGGGGCGCAAGGCTATCCATAGCTTCAATAAAAAAGCGTTCGGCAAGGTCATATTCTCCCAGGTATGCATAACTGTTGCCTATAACGCGCATGTGCCTGGATAAAAGATTGGTATACTCTGTTTGCCTGTAAGTATCAAGCACAGCCAGCGAAACATCTATGGCTTGTCTATAATCAGAGTTTACATTAAAGGCTACGTAGGATTTACTTAGCTCAATGTTCAGAATTACTTCTTCATTAAAAAGATGCGTGTAATTGCTGCTAAGCATTTGAAAATGCTCTACCGCATGAATATTGCCGGCCTCCAGCAACTCTCTGTTACTTCGTATCTGGGTTAATAATTGTTCTGTGTTCATGGCTGGCCGCTAATATCGCTACATTCGCCGGTATTCAGGCTGCCTTTAATTTTCTTTTGCGTGCTTCCAGCTCATCTATCTCTTTATTAATTTCTATTATAAACGGTTTATCTCCCAAGTCCTCCACCATTTTATATGCCTTGCTTAAAAAATCACCGGCCTGCTCAAGGTTGTTTTTGGTTTTATACAACACCCCCAGGTTAAAATACGAAACGGCAATAGGATAGGGAGTACCCAGTTTCATACGAAGGTCTATAGCCTTTTGGTGATAACTTTCTGCCAGTTCCAATTCCTGCATTTTGAAGTAACAGTTGCCAATATTGTTGTAAGCCGAAGCCATATCTGCCAGCGAATAATCGCTTTCAAAAACCCCGGCCGCCTGGCAGTATTTATCCAGTGCCTCGGGTAAGTTATTCATGGTATTGTAAATATTACCCAGCCCCATCAGGCAATTAGCCCGCTTTACACTACTGCCCTCATCACTCAGCAAATCAAGGGCCTGGTTAAGATAATCTATGGCCCTTTGGTGCCCGGTGGCTTTAAATTCGCAGGTCATGGCCAGGTTATTAAGTATAAGCGCCTTGTTGCTTTTATAATTAGGTTCACCTTCATCCAGGTTATCCATAGCCTCCAGCAAATACATTTCGGCCAGTGTAAACTCACCCAGGTGCGCATAGCATTGGCCAATATTGCGCATGTGCATAGCCACCAGATTTTTGAAAACCGATGCTTTATACTTATCGAGTACAGCCAGCGATATATCTATAGAACCTTTGTAATCGGACTTGGCCTGGCAAGCATACAGGGCCTCGCTCAGCTCCAGGTTAAGGCGCACCTCTTCGTTCATTAAGTGCTTATAATTCTGCTTCAGCAATTGAAAATGCTCATACGCCAGCTCGTTATTACGAACCAGCAACCCCCGGTTATCGCGTATCTGTTTTACTAATTGCCGGGCATCCATAGGCTTAATAATATTTCGGATAATCAGGCTGCCTTAAGCTGCCTTTTTGCCTGTGTAAGTTCATTCAGCTTATCGTTTATTCGGGCTACCATACGCTTGTTGCCGGTTTCTTCAGCTATCTTCAGCGCCTTGTACAAATACTCTTCGCATAGTAAAAAATCTTCTTTCTGCCGGTTAAGCACCGCCATATTGAAATAGGATATACAAAGTTCATCGGGGCTGCCAAATTTCATTCTTAAATCCAGCGCTTTTTCAAGATATTTTTCGCCATTGGCCAGATCATTCATTTTTAAATAACAGCTACCCATATTACTATAGCAGTTGCCCATGCTGGCTAAGCGGTAATTTTGTTCAAAGGTTTCTGCCGCCTGTTTAAAATGCGCCAGCGCAGTATCGGTATCGCCTATATTGTTATAGTAATTGCCAATCCCCATCCGGCAGTTGGCACGCCTTACATCCTGCCCTTCAATACCCTGTATGGTTTGCAGCGCCTCATTAAGGTAATCCAATATCTTAATGCTTGTAGGCTCTATAAAATCCTTTGTCATAGCCAACGAG